>JAEOUK010000408.1 GCA_016839385.1 Promethearchaeota archaeon | reverse complement strand
GTTATTCTTGATCCGAAATTAACTGGAACTTTTATCCATGAAGCTTTAGGGCACGCTTGTGAGGCAGATTTAGTGTTAAATAGGGAAAGTATCCTTGAAGGGAAGTTAAATACCCAAATAGCTGGAGAAGAAATTTCTGTAATTGATGATCCTCGCTTTGGACAATCAAAAAAATTTGCTCTTCCTTATGAATTATTTGGAAGTTATTTTATAGACGACGAGGGTACTCCAGCACAAAAAACTATTATAATTGAAAATGGAGAACTAAAAAGTTTTCTACATAACTTAGAAACAGCATCTAGGATGGGTGTAAATCCAAATGGTCATGGAAGAGCAAATTCAACTGGGTCCAAACCACAAGTTAGGATGGGGTTTACTTTTTTAGAACCCAGAGACTGGAACCTGGAAGAAATGATTGAAGATACCAATACTGGGATTTTATGTGAGGATTTTCAATATGGATACACGGATCCTACTACGGGAAATTTCCAATTCAAATGTAGATTATCACATTTGATAGAAAAAGGCGAGAAAAGAACACTTATGAGAGATGTATCTTTTGGAGGAATGACTTTAGAAGTGCTGAACAAAATAGTTGCTATTGGAAATGAAAAAACATTTAATTATTCTGACGGTATTTGTGGTAAAGGAGGCCAAGGAATAAGAGTGTGCGATGGCGGACCATGTATAAGAATAGATAATTTAACTGTTGGGGGAATAAATTAAATGGGTGATCCTTCTTTAGCTTTTCAGTTGGCAAACCACGCTTTAAATTTCCTAAAAAAATATGAATCAAACCTTATTTCAGCCGAGTTCTATTTTGAATTTACTGATTATTTAAACATTGAGGTTGATGAAAATTCCATCAAACATAGTGAGCTTGGAAGTGATAAAGGGGTCTCAACAAGAATTATTGGAAAGAATGGATCAGTTGGTTTTTCTTTTACAAATCGATTGGATAATTCTAATGTTGAAAGAATAATAAATGAAGCGTATAAATTGATGAGAACTGGTACAAAAGATCCTGATTTTATCAACATACCTTTTCCAAGTAAATCTTATCCTGAAGTTAAAAACTTGTATGATCACGAAATTGAAAACATATCGATTGACGAATCAGTAAAATATGTAAGTGATTTAATCCGAATTTGCAATCAAGATGAGCTAGCAATCTCTCAATCCGCTAATTTTTCTACTAATTTAACTAGCAATTATATATTTAACTCCAATGGCTTAGAAATAAATGGTAAAGAAACTGCTTGTTCTCTATCCTCTAATGTAATTGTTAAAGATAAAAGCAGTAAGGAAACATCATTTGGATACGATTACCAGAGCAGTAGGTTTCTAGATGAGATAGATCCCTCAAAAATTATTAGAACTGCCTTAGAAAAGGCAAAATTGAACCTGAATCGAACACAAATTCAGACTCTGCATTGTCCTTTAATTTTAACTCCAAATGGTGCGATTAGCTTGATTTTAAAACCTATTGCATCTGCCATCAATGCAGAATCATTCCAACATAAAAGAACATTTCTAGTCGGATTGCGAGACACTCCCATTGGATCTAACTACTTAAATGTTGAAGATAATGCTCTAATCAATGGAGCTATAGGTTCATCACCTTTTGATGCCGAGGGGGTCCCTTGTGTGAACAAGAAAATAGTAGAAAATGGTAAATTTTTAAATTCTGGATTATTACATAATAGTTATACAGCTAATAAAGAAGGTATCCAACACTCTGGTAATGCTACTCGACATTCCTATGCATCAATTCCCGGGATCGGCATCTCAAATTTTATTTTAAAATCTGGAGCATCTAATAAAGAGGATATAATTCAAAGTGTCAAGAAAGGAATTATTTTGGATTATACCGGTGACAAACCAAACATTTCTACTGGAGATTTTTCTGGATTAATTCTTCATGGGAACATTATTGAAGATGGTGAAATAAAATCTGCTTTAAACGAAACTATGGTTGGGATCAATTTATTAGATTTATTTTCTAAGATTGAAATGATATCGAAAGAAAATCAAATTTATGGGCCATATCAAGCACCGTACGTTAAAATAAAGGACGTTCAGATTATAGGTAGTAAATCTTAAAGAGTCACGTTCAACCTCATGTATAAAGAATCATAAAAATTTTCAGTAAAATCTACCTCAATCATCCACAATTCTGCTATAATTAACCTATTAACCCCCGATTCTGAGAATGAAATATTGATTATATTTGATATCCAATCAACACCATTCATAATACTGGATGTTATATTTAGATAAGATGAACCATTTGTAGGTTGATTTAACGCTAAAAATGTATTATTATCTCCTTTGAGGATTTCTAATCGAAAATTCAAATCTTTATTGAGATGATTTCCAATAAAAATATAGAAAGAAATGTTTTCTCCAATTGAAACATTGCTGGGATAATCATCCGCACTCATTTCAGAATTCAATATTCCAAATGTGATATATCCAGATTTGGGTTTTAAAAAGTGATATAAAATAAAGCCTGCAACTAATATTATGCCAAAAATTAATAATAATTTCAGCAATTTCTCAAATTCAAATTTTTCTTTGACTCTGCTAATTTTTGGCTTTTCAC
>JAEOUK010000407.1 GCA_016839385.1 Promethearchaeota archaeon | reverse complement strand
CTGTCGCAGAATCGATGTATATTTTCAATTACTTCATCCCATCTTTGTAAATCATCAAAGGGAGACGCTGCACGATGGGGAGATAAAATTATATTATCAAGTTCAAAGAATGGAAAATGAGCCGGATTTTTTCTTCCCTCTGCATCAGGTTCTGGATTATAATCGTACCAAACATCTAATGCAGCGCCGACAAGTTTTTTTAACTTCAAGCTCGTAAACAAAGCTTCTTCATTTACTATTGGTCCTCGACTGATATTTACTAATAATGATGACTTATTTTTTGTGAAAATTTCAAGTTCTTTTTCCGCAATCATATTCCTCGTTAATTTTGTTAATGGTACAGCAACAAACAAAAGATCTATTTTCTCTAGAAATGCATGAAGTTCGTCTTGGGTATATTTTTCCAACGGAGTAGGAAAGTTATTCTCATTGTCCCATGATGTCTTCAATGCAGCAAAACTGATGTCAAATCCACTTAAGAATTTATGGACTTTGGAATTAATAGCTCCATATCCTAATAATCCTACTGTTCTATCACGTAAAGGAATATTTTTGGCAAAATCATCTCCTAATCTCCATTTGCCTTCTCTCATAGCATTATGATGTGGAATTATTTTGTTCATTAGTGACAAAAGCAGGGCAACTGCCGATTGAGCTGTAAAATATGTGTTTCCATGTCCATTAATCAGAGTAATATCTCGAGTTTGCGTGATTTCACGGAACATTTCAATAAGATGCTGTACTCCTACACCTGGATTAATGAAAATTTTCAAGTTGCTTGCGGATTGAAGGAGATATAAACTAGGACGCCATCCAATTATGATATCTGCGTCCTGAATATGCGGTGAATCTGGAGTAAAGTCTTCTTCCACATTTTCAGTAAAATGTAATTCTAAATCATCAATATCTTTCAAGCGGTCGGACAAATAATTCTTAAGTTTCTCGTTGATATTCCAAAGGAATAGCACTTTTTTCCTACCCATAAACCTTTCTTGTAGGAATCTTTTTTTTACTTTGGGATTGAGTTTTATCTTAATGACGTTGAATCTCGATTTCTTCTTCAGACCTAAAAATATTGTTTTATACGGAATTAGCAGAAATTCTGGAAAAAGTGGTTATTTTATTGCAATGAATATGAAAAAATATAAACCAGATCATCTCTATGTAATCCATCCAGAGGTAGATGAGGTTCACGGCATCCCTTGCAAGAAGAAATTCGAAGACCTTCCGGACGCTACTCGTGAAAATATAGATTTAGTCATAATCAGCTTACCCGTTCCTTTTGCAACTGAAGCTGTTTTAGAATGTATCCAATATGAAGTAAAAGGTATAATTATAGGTTCGGGAAATGTAGGTTTAAACGAGGAAGAAGTATCATTAAATACAGTAAAGATTCGGAATGCTCTACAGCTACATGGAAATAAGACGCGAATTATTGGTCCAAATGGTCTAGGTGTATTTAGTAACGAGAATAAGCTCTTTACAGCTATAATGACAATGGAGGAATATCCACCATTTGGAAAAGATTCTGTTTCTATAATTGCACAAACTGGTTTAATGGTAAGTGGATATTTAATCGATTTTATAGAGCACAAAGATATTGGTATTTCAAAGATCTGTGCAATTGGAAACAAACTAGATATTAATGAAAGTGATATGCTTGAAGTCATTATCGAGGATCCAAATACAAAAGTCATTGCAATGTATCTAGAAAGCATCATAGAAGGAACCAGATTTTATAAGCTCTGTAAAAAAGCGATTTATGAAAAACAGAAAATCTTGATTCTCCTAAAGCCAGGAGTTTCCACAATTGGAAAACGCGCTATACTAAGTCATACTCAATCTATAGCAGGAAACTCAGATATCGTAAGTGCGATGTGTTCTCAATTGGGAATTATTCAAGTAGATGACTTGCGGGAATTTATCCAAGCGTGTAAATTGACTGCAAATCTTCCTCTACCTCGTGGAAATTCCGCAGGATTGATTTCTATCTCAGGTGCAGGATGTGTTTTACTTGCAGATCTCGCTGAAGAATATAAATTCTCTGTTAAAAAATTACCCGAACATGTATTGGAAAAATTGAAAAGAGTTTTTCCAGATTGGGCCGACATTTCTCACCCTCTAGATATCTGGGCATCTATAGAACAGCATCGACTGGAATCGTATAATGTGGTATTGGAATCGTTTCTAAATGCGGAATGTTTTGATTTTATACTCGTCTGTAACATCGGAGGAAGACGTACAGGAGTAGATTATGACTACTTTCGCTCCATGAGAAAGCTCTACCCTAAAATTCCAATAATTGTCCAAATATTTGGTGGTTTCAGTGAAAAGAAACAAATTTTTTCGGATGAATTTGAGCAAGTCAATTCTGGAACTTATATTCCCGTGGTCTACGATTTACGTAGAACGATGAAAATTCTATCAAAAATGGTTCAACTCCAATTAAAACTTACTAAATATCATGAAAATAGAGGGTAGAGAATTGCTAAAGCTAAATCCCACCTTAATTTATATATCAAAATTACATTTATTTCCTTGGTGAATAAAATATCAATTTCAGCAACAAATTCTTATTGTCCAAATTGTAAAAAAGTTGTCAGAACTACCAGAGGAGAAATTGATGTCCCTTTAGCCATCTTCCTGTTTTGTTGCACTGGTGGAATAGGTTTTATTATTTACATTATTATATACTTTGGTAAACCGGAAGATCGTTGTGTGTTCTGTTCCCAACAAACTGTACCATATACTGGACAACAAGTATCTAATGATTCGAGTAATTTATACGGTAAACCACAGCCTAACTCATCAATATCTTCACCTAATGAAAGCAAAGCTCCAGTAAATTTTTGTCCAAACTGTGGTGAAACTGTTAATGAAAGTATGAAATTCTGCGAAAATTGTGGTACCGAATTAGAAAAATAAATAAATGATAAAGATGGTTCAAAATCAACACGATAGAAAATTATGCACGAAATGTAAAACAAATGTGTTTCCTACTAGAGAAAAGCCTGAAATGGTATTTCTTATCCTTCTTTTTATTTTGATCATCCCTGGGATCATATATTTGATAATTTATGGTTTGAAACCAAAAAATAGGTGCCCTATCTGCTATTCGGTTGTTTCAGATTCTATTGATTATCATTATCCGCCTTTTAGAGATGGAAATCCCGACAGTTTTGATGCATCCTTGATTGGGGGGACAGTAATCAGATCTGAACCAACCATTATGAATCCTGAAGGAGATTTTTTGGATTATCAACCTCCTGAGCAACAATCTGTCTCACCCGAACAACATGTGTATTGTAAGTTTTGTGGAGAGGAAATAGAAGATCTAAAAGAAGAGAAATGTTCAAACTGTGGAACTATCCGTGATATATGAACCACAATTTTTTTTAACCTCTATGTATAAAAAAGCACAATCATGCCTCTGAAGATACAATGGTCAAAAGGTAGATATTTTGGGATTGCACTTTTTTTTATGGGGATTTTAGGATTGATTCAAGCATTAATAGTCATCCCATTCGCTCAATATGGCGTCGATGTAGGTTCTTTGTTTGTATTGATATTGATTCCCATAGTTTCTACAATTCTTCTAACATATTCAACTCAAATTTTATATGAAGCATATGCAAAAAACCCAAAAAAAAAAAACAATCAGAGGAAAAGATTGGAAAGCACAAATACGAAAATTCTTGAATAAAGAATTGGTACGTCCTCCTTTAATTGTAGTGGTTGTATTTCTTGCAATATTTTTCATCTTTTATGGTATTTTTAGTGGATTAGAATCAGTTATTAGTTTTGTAATTGGAGAGAATGTGGGTGCGATTACCGTTTTGATTTTAAGCGTAGTTCTTGAAAAACGGATTGCACCAGAGGAATAAACTTCATTTTTTCATTTTGTAAGGTTGTTAATTTAATGATATCAAGTTCCCCCCGTAAAATTGGATTTATTTTTGATTTAGATGGGACATTATTGGATTCTACGGGACTAATCTCAAAAATCCCCGAAGAACTGGAAAAACTATATCATGTATCTCTAAATCCTGTTACAGCTAAAGAAATAGAAGAAAAAATATTGAATACTCTAAAAGGAAAAAGCACTAGATTCATGATAATCCGTCTAATTTTCTATGTTGCAAAAAAGTATAAGGTTCCATGGTATTTGAGGTTAAATTATCTCCGTGATGCTGGTGATTTATATAAAAAAATGATCAATAAAGTTCCATTTTTTCCAGGTGTCAAAGAAACATTGGAATACTTGACAAGTAAAGGAATAGAGGTTGCAATAAACACGACTTCTAGTCAAAGTGAATTAATGGATCGTTTCGAGAAAAGAATGGAATATCTAGAATTCTTTCAAGGAAATGTGATAACCCGTTCAGATATCAAAAAGCTTAAACCTCATCCTGAAAGTATACAAATTCTTAGTAATAAAATGGGCATTCCTGTCAAAAATTTAGTGATGGTGGGTGATATGGATGCCGACATTCAAGCTGGGATTAATGCTGGATGTACGACTGTAGGAGTTCTTTCAGGATATGCAGATCAAGGCATGATGGAAAATTATAATCCAGATTACATCATTGCGAACATAAAGGATCTACAAGAGATTTTACCGTCGATATTGAATAAGATCAATTCACAGTAAAATTAATATCTAAAACTTTATGTCAAATTATACCTTATTTCTTACTTGTTTTCCATAAATTAATATCGATGAATGAAATGCCAGTTGTAACAATCAAAATCGATGAAGCGATGTTTAAAGCCCTAAAAGATAAATTTCCATACCATGGAGATATATCTCGTGTAATTCGTAATGCAATCCGTGCTATAAACAAGGGAATTGAATTTTCTTCTGATGGAAATTTATCAAAATTAAATGATGACACTGCAATTTGTTTAACCGCTTCAAATCTGATTACTATTATTGAAAATATTAAAGATAAAGAATTACTCAAGAAAATCGCGATATTGAATGCAGATCAAATTAATGAAGCCTTTTACAAGAAAGGAATTCACTCAAAAAATGCAATAAAAACCGTATTCGAATTGCTTGAACTGGCTAATATCTTGAAATATAAAATTGTTGAACAAGATCACCAGCCAAATTCTGTAATTATTTACATTGAAGAGATTATTTTCTCACCAGAAATTACTGAGCAATATTTTTTTGAATATATTCGATATTTCTGCAAAGTAAATAGATTGAATTTAGAAATCACCAAATCAGATGCAGAACAACCTATACTTCGAGTAAGTACAAATGATGGGAGTGTGTTCATTTAATGAGTGCATCAACATCGACCACAAATGGGAAAGTTCTGATTATTGACGATGAACTTGCAATTAGACGAACTGTAGGAACAATGCTTAAAAAGCAAAATTATGAAGTTGAAACTGCTGAAAGCTATGCTGCAATTAAAGATAAATTATTTGTAGCAAATTTTGATGCATTAATTTTGGATATTGTGCTTCCTGATGTAGATGGCATTTCAATACTTCATATGATTAACAAGGCAGATCTAAATTTACCCACAATAATGCTTACTGGTGCTCCGAGTCTTGAAACAGCAAAATTATCAGTAAGATACGGTGCTTTTGATTATCTAATTAAACCTGTAAAAAAAGAGGTTCTATTAAACGAATTAAGAAATGCTATTCAAAAAAAGAGATTATTAGACACTAAGAAATCGTTAATGGACCAACTTCACCAGAAAAATGAAGAATTAGAAAAACTTGTTGAACAAAGAACCCAAGAATTAAAATTATCTGAGATACGCTATCGAACTGTTCTTGAATCTGTCAATGATATGATAATAATTACAGATCCTGAGGGAAGTATAAAATTTTCTAATGACATTTTTTTAGATGAAATTTCGAATGTAATGCGCTATGATATTAGCTTCAAAGATATCGCTAATAAAAATATCAATGATTATCTAACCACAAAGCAATACACACATAACGAAATCTTACAAAAAATCACAGATGGTGGAGAAATTAACTCTTTACCGATTTATTTAACTAATGAAAAAAAATCAACAACGGATCGTTTATTCTCCTCATTTATACGTGGAATATTTAACGAAGATCTAGAACTCCAAGAAATCATATTCATCATTAGAACAACGAACTAAATGAAAAGAAAATCTGTAATTTCCATTAGAATTTTTCCAAAAACAACAACTTAAACCAAGTTTTTGTATTTTTCATATTGAACGATATGAGTACTGGAGATCAAGTTATTTTTTTGATAGCTTATTATGATAAGAAACTCGGTCCACAATTGCTAGGTAAAAAATCTTTATCAAAACCTGGAATGCCGATATTTTCAGATGAAGTTCTTCAGAATATCACAGTTGACTCTTTATTAACTCGTTCAAATCCGTTAATTCTTTACATGAAGGATCAACGTGAAAATACCTACATAATCCAAGTCAAAAAGTTCATAGAAGAAGCAGTGAACAAGGATTCATTATTCGATTCTGCTGTTGCTATTATTTTTATAATTCCTAAATCGAATTCTAATGCTTTTCCTCTTCCCATTCGTAAAGAATTTGTGAGGAGAATATACAATGAATGTAAATGTGTGGAATCTGCAGAATACTTCGTATTCAATTTCAATCTTGAACTGGATGAATATATCAACACTGTCAAATCTCAAAATTTAAGCAATCCCGTCAAAATTCCAAGTTAAGGGGAATAAAATCCCATCTTCTTGACCTTATTAAGAGAAATAGGACAATCTTTTTTAGGATAAAGAGGGGAAAGTGATAGTGTCGAATTTTTTGTGCACAAGGGTGCGTATGAACACATGAAGATAAAAGTCGAAACTGTTCCTGAGGAAGAACGAAAATCTAAACCAGAGGATGAATCAACCCTTCGGTTTGGTGAAATTTTCTCTGACCATATGTTTATAATGAAATGGAATGCAAACGACGGTTGGCACGATGCTAAAATAAAGAAATTTGAGGATTTGCATATTTCTCCAGCTGCTATAGTGTTTCATTATGCTAATGAAATATTTGAAGGATTGAAAGCGTATCGAACTCCGGATGGAAAAATCCAGATGTTTCGACCTCGAATGAATTTTGAACGCTTAAATCGAAGTGCTGATCGAATGGTTCTACCAAAAATTGACATCGATTTCGTGATGAATGCTTTAAAAAAACTACTCTTAATTGATCAAGAATGGATACCAACTGCTCCTGGAACTTCATTGTATATTCGTCCTACAATGATCGGTATAGATCCCTTTATTGGAGTTCGACCTCCGAGCGAGGTATTATTTTACATTATCATTGGTCCAGTTGGTCCTTACTTTCCTGATGGATTCAAACCTGTAGATATCTTAGTTGAAACTACTTATGTTAGAGCCACGGGAAAGGGTGGAACTGGAGATGCAAAATGCGGTGGAAATTATGCAGGATCATTGAAAGCGTCTACTTTAGCGAAGAAAAAAGGATATGCTCAAGTTTTATGGTTAGATACACAGAAAAAATATGTAGAAGAGGTCGGTACGATGAATATGATGTTTGTTTTTGAAGATGAAGTCGTTACTGCTCCATTAGATGGATCTATTCTTCCCGGTATAACACGAGATTCTATTATTGCCATTTGCAAGAATTGGGGATATACAGTATCTGAACGAAAATTATCCATAAAAGAAGTTGTTACTGGGATAAAATCAGGTAAATTGAAAGAAGCTTTTGGATGTGGAACTGCAGCTATCATCACTCCAACTGGAAAATTGAATTATAAAAACAAGGATTATATTGTAAACAATGGGGAGATCGGTGAATTAACTCAAAGATTATATGATTATTTAACGGGAATTCAATATGGAAAACTCCCAGATGAATATGAATGGATGGAATTCGTCCCATAATTATATTTTCTTAATTATCTCTTCTATCTCATCACTGACTTTTTCGGCTGATTTGTTGTCTGTATTTATAGTATAATTCGCAAATTTTTCGTACATTGTTAATCTGGAATTATATAATTTCTGAAAATTAGCTATATCTTGATGATCATAAAGAGGTCGAGATTTCTCATCTTCAAGTCTG
>JAEOUK010000002.1 GCA_016839385.1 Promethearchaeota archaeon | reverse complement strand
GAGGAAATATTCTAGGACACTGGGCAGTAACAAGATTTTACTTAAGAAAATCAAAAGGTGAAAAACGTATAATAAGAGTATATGATTCACCGTATTTACCTGAATCAGAAGCAGTATTTGCAATTACACCGGAAGGATGTGTTGATGTAGAAGGGGAGTAGTAATCCTTTTACATTGTGTGGCCACATTTTCCACAGAACTTCCAATTAATATTAATTGTAATCCCACAATGTGGACATTTACCACGATATTTCGGAGGAATGGATTCAAGATCAATTTTCGAAGGTCCATACTTGGTTAAGGGAGATAACCCCATCATTTCAGTTGGTTCAGAGATATAATCAGATAATGAACTTAAATCATCTTCAGATGATAAGAGATCATTGAATGGCAAAGGACTGTATGCAGAAGTTTTAGATGGGCTATTTCCGAATAAATTAGTTATATTTATGTCATTATTATCTATTTCAACTCTCTCTACATAGGTTTTATCTGGCTCAGTTTGAAAACTTAATGGGAATGGGCTTAGAGATTCCAAATGTGTCTGTGCAGTAGATGAAGAAGATACATCTGTTTTACAATTATTGCCAGAGTGGATTCTATCATAAATTTTACAATATGGTGACATTGAGCAAGATTCTTCTCCAATCTTAATATCTGGAGACTGGTCAATAAATGACCTTCCTATTAATAATGCTCCATTAAGAGAATGAACCTTAAGACCTTGTTCAACAAGAGCTTTAAGAATATCCTTTGGATCAAACTTTAGCCCATTTATCTCAACAATCCCATTAATATCAGTAAGATTCAACAATACACAAGAACACATAATCTATGATAAGTTAAAAAATAAGTATCATATCAATATGGATGAGGGTATTACTTTTGTAATTTTCATTCTTATTGATACTTCAAATGAATAGCTTTAGTAACTCTCTCTAACCAATCATCCAATTTAGCAATAAGTTCACTATGAACATCTGGTAGGAGAATATCTGATTCAGGCATTTTTCCAATTCTTTTGACCCAAGAATTGAGCTCATATAACATTGGAGACATTCCAACTTGAATTTCTACTTCATCTCTTAATTCTTCAAGCATTTTAGCAATGTTACCACAACTTGATTGTGGAGTAATCATTTGACTAATGTGTTTGAATTTGTTTGAGACAGCATTAAAAGCGGCATCTGCTGCACCTGAAGTTCCAATTGATGGTGCATGTTCTTCAAGAGCTGGTGAAACATATTCTTCTTTAGGTGGGGTTTCATCGACTTGAGCAGGGGGAGCGGATTCCTTTTTATGCTTCTTAGAAGGAGGTGCATCTACTGAACTTGCTAATCCATCAATTTTTGAATTTAAATCAGCAATCATACCTTTCATATTTGGAATTTCACCCAACTTTAGACCTACTTCTGAAACCTGTGATTCAACGTTTGAAAAACCGGTCATCTTAGTATCTAGTTGAGTGATCTGGGTCGACAGTTTAGTAATGGCTTCATTCACGTTTTGAACTAAGTTAGACAATTTGTTTATAGAATTGATTAGTTGAACTAGCATTTCCTCTGGATTACTCATATAATCTCACAAGTGTTACGAATGCTTCGAATTTAAAAAGATTTTTGGAAGAGGTTAATAGTTTTTTGCATCAAAATATCAAGATGTAATATTATTCGTCACTGGACATACGTAATCTTAATAAATCTAACGCTCTTTTTCTTAAATGAAAGCTAATGAGTGAAAGAGAAATCGTCGAATTACTAGTAAGATGGCGTTCACTAGCAATGATGCTTGAAAGAGAAGAATTCAAGAGAATAGCAGGAGATCAAAAAGGACTAATTGCAGCCATTCTTATGATATTGCTAGAAATGCAACAATAATCAGGAAGATACTAAACTCAATCTCAATTAGTCAAATCTAAAAGTAAAGGATTTGAACAGATGTTAGCAGAAGAAGAATTTTGGCCAAGAATAGCAATAGAAGCTAATGAATTGAAAAAAGAGCTTCCAACATTTAAACCAGTAGATAATAATACACTGCTATGGCGAGGATTTATTTTTGGAGCTGGTTTATATGAAGGAGGAGTTTTCGTTCTGGAAATTGAAATTCCCAGAGAGTATCCTTTCAAGCCTCCCAAAGTTAAAATGCTAACAAAAGTATTTCATGCAAATGTGTTTGATACAAGAATTTGTGTAGGAGTTTTAGGTGCTGATTGGACACCAGCAAACAACTTAGTAGATGTAATTGAATCAATAAGGTTCATCTTAAGCAATCCAAATCCGGATGATCCATTGAATTCAACTGCAGCAAATCTAATGAAACGAGATCCAAAGGAATATTCCCGCAAAGTAAGGGAATATGTAGAAAAATATGCTAATTTTGAACAAATAGGGAAATTTTCTTTGTAAAATTCACTATGTTAAAATAACAACAGAAGGAATTTTTATTTATCTACAGGCTTAAGATTAGTTGATGCCAACAGGTTATCTTCAAGAAATATTCTCAAGTTTTCAAGGCGAAGGAGCTTCTATTGAAGGAAGTTGTTATGGATTAAGACAAATCTTTGTTAGATTTACGGGATGCCCTCTCGCTTTAGGAGTACATGGGACCAAAGGTTGTATTTGGTGTGATTCTCCAAAAGCTAAAACTGACTCACAAAAAGTATGTTATGTTGAAACAAGTGCAGGAAATCAGGAATTCAATGAAATTAAAAATCCAGTTAGTCTAGAAGATACTGTGAATATTATTCAAGATTTAACAACCAATGATTTGCATTCCATTAGTTTAACAGGTGGAGAACCACTTTATCAACCACAATTCCTTGCAGCACTTATTAGTCAACTGAAATCTAAGAAATATAAGATTTTCTTAGAATCAGCTTTCACTGATGATTTCAAGTTTCTTGAAAAGATTGCGAATAAAATTGATTATGCGTGTATAGATTTAAAGGATAGAACAGCAGAAGCGACAACCAATTGGGAACAACTGGTATCTGAGGAAACTAATATGATTAAAATCCTGAAACATGCAGGTACAAAGGTTTTTGCAAAAACTGTAATAACTAAAGCCTCAAAAAAAGAGGACTTTGAATTAATCGTAAAGAATTGTGCAAAAATAAACGTTCCAATTGCAATTCAAATTGTGACCCCACTCAAGGGCTCAGATATACTACAACCAACTTGGAATCAAATTAAGGAATTCTCTGAACTGGCTGGGGAATATTTAACACCAGACAAAATAGGAATATCTGTCCAAATGCACAAAAGCATTAACATACTGTAAAGAGTTACAAAAATGAAAATTACTAATGAAAAATTATCTGATGTTCAATCTGATCCATCAAGAATCCAAATCGGGATTCGAAGAGTGGGGATATGCGACATTCCAAAAATAATAAGAAGAAAGAGATTTGGTGTTTATAATGAATTATCTGCTAAAATCGATGTTTATGTGGATCTTTTGCCTTCGAAACGAGGTATCCACATGTCCAGAAATATAGAAGCAATAAATGAAGTCATCGCAACTCTTACAGGAGAAGTAATTACAGATAGCGAGGAGCTTTGTGCCAAAATAGCTGAAAAAGTATTAAGTGTACAACCGGGAGCTCGTTATGCTGAAGTTAACCTAGTAGCAGATTATGAGATGGAAACATATTCAAAAGCCATATCTCGAAAAAAATCCAGTGTTCACAAACTGCGAGCTGGTGCATACGCTAAAAAAACAGAAGATGCAATCATCATAACTAAAGTCATTGGAGCTGAAGTTGAGGGAACAACAGTTTGCCCATGTTCTCAAGAACTCTCAAGAGATATAACAAGGGAGAGATTGTTAAAAGAAGGATTTTCGGAAGAACAAATAAAAAAGGTTATTGATATTGTGCCAATGGCAGCACATAATCAAAGGTCAAAATCTATTCTACTCATTGAACAACCTAGAGATGCAGAAAGAATAGAACTCGAAGACATAATAGAAATTCTTGAAACATCTATGAGTGCTCCTGTTCACGAAGTACTCAAAAGGAAAGACGAACTTGACGTGG
>JAEOUK010000406.1 GCA_016839385.1 Promethearchaeota archaeon | reverse complement strand
CCTTATCCACAAGCAATCCAAGACTGAGTGCGACCCCAATTCCATTATCCGCTCCTAAAGTAGTTCCATCGGCGTCCACCCATTCGTTATTATCTTGGATTCGAACTGGAATAGGTTCATTATCAAAATCGAATCCTCCTTTACGATCCGTCTCACAAACCATATCCATATGTGCTTGTAATATAATTGGGGGTACCTTTTCCTTCCCTTTTGTCGCATCTTTCTTAATGCATAAATTTCCTACATTATCCTCCGTAATAGCGAGCTTAAATCCATTTTTCTTTTGAGATGCTACCCAATTTTTAATTGCCTTTCGAATTTTCTCTTCTTTTTTTGATGAACGAGGGGTTGCTGCAAGAACAGATTCGAATATCTCCCATACATGAGGGGGTTGAAGGTTTTCTAATACCATATCCTAACATAGAGAACACTTATCATAAAAAATTCGCGTTTAATTACACCTTCGGTTAGTTTCAAAAACTCCCCTTCATAGATTTTACATGACAATCTTTGAGCGAACATTCACAAACAAACGAATTTTTACCAATGAAATCTAATGGTGGAATTTGGTCTATTGGGTTTCTGGGTGGAACCTTACTGATTTTTTGTATCCCTCTAATTGTTTTGGGATTTTTTAGCGATCCTTGGTTTATCGGATTCATTGGCTTTTTTATAGTGCTGATGGGATTACTTTTGGGAATTACCGTCCATGGCTACTATTCGATGAAATATAGTGTGACAAATGGTTCTTTGATATTGAGATGGAGTTTTTTCAAGAAAATAATTTCTCTTCAAGATATTTCCTCAATATCTTCAGTTGGAAAAGAAAATCTTCAAGGCATTCGTTCTTTTGGTGTAGGAATTCCAGGACACTATGTCGGGAGATTCCGATTAAAATTCGATGGCGACTTCCATGTTACTACGCTCTATGCAACCAAATTGGACAATCTTATCCTTATTCGCACAGTGCATAATGCAACTTATGGAATAACTCCTGAAAAAAAAGAGGAGTTTATCCATTTCATGCAATATTGCAAACCATCAATTAAAAAAACGGTTGTTAGTACAACCGAACCAATACGTACATCAAAAGATAATATTAAAAAATCTCAAACCTGGATTACAACTCTTTTCCTGATTTGTGTTGTTCTATCGATCGGAACACTAGTCTACTTTTTCATTCCTTACCAAAGCCTTCCAGAGACAGGTGTACCATTACATTGGGGTCTAGGTGGAGTAGTCGATCGATTCGGGAATAAATCTGAATTATTGGTAATGATAAGTGTCTTCACGGGAGTTGAAATCCTCATCAGCACTCTTATGTACATTTGGATGCGAAAAAGTGATTTGGGAAAAGTAAAAATAGGAAGACTCATCATGCTGTTCCCGTTGATAATCAACTTGGTGTTTAGCATGCTTTTCATTGTGATCATGCAAGCAACACTAAATTATTTTTAATTTTGTTATGCAAACAATGCAGGGAAAATTGCCGCTGATGCGATAACAATAAGAATTCCCAACACTACCACACCAAACCAAGAAAATATTAAGTTGCGTACTAAGTGAATTTTAGCATCTACAGCATGATACGGACATAATTCTGCGCAACAAAAACAAGTAATACACTTTTTCTTATCCCAAACGGGGATATGTCCCTTTTTTCTGACTTGTGGCCATTCTATGGCTTTCACAGGGCAATTTTCAATACATGTCCCACATAACACACATTTGTCGGCATCAAAAGTAATTGTGGCTTTGAATGCTCTACGTGCAAGATAATCTGCAAATTTTCGAGGCAACCATGCAGAAATGGGTTTAATTGTTGTTGGTATTTTGAATTTCTTCTTTACATTGGAGATTGGTTCCCCTCGAATTTCGATTTTTCCATGATCCATGGTTCCTAAACCCTTCTGCTCCGCAAATGCAAGATATTTCACATTACGGGGATTCACATCAATAATCTTGCAGACAGTTGAATCAATGGCCACTCCATCAAAACCAGCCATGACAATATCCAATTTCACTACTTTTCCTGCAGAAGGACCGTTTCCCTCCATGCAATAATATCCATCTACTACTGTAAGTTGAGGATTTGATACTGAATAAATATCTGTTAATGCTGACGTAAATCGGGTTAATGAAGGATATTTTGAATGAGTACGGGCTTTATTTGTCCTCAACATTGTCCCGAACATATTTTTTATACAGCACGTTAATGTAGTTTGTCCGTGAGTTTTGATTTTTGGTAGATTAATAATCAGATCCACATCATGAAGCAATACAGAACTCGCCAATTCTTCTACTTCTAAGGGATTTTCTATTTTATATACTCGACGTTCAGTTCTTTCGAATGGAACACATTCCACAATCTCACCCTCCTCTTCACAAACTCCCCATAATCCACCTTCTTTCATCGCCCGTTCTGTATTGCTTTCACCGAAATTGAAACCTCCACTGGAATCACACACATAAATTTTTAATGGATTGAATTGTTTTACCCATTGAATTACTGCTTGAACAATCGTTGGATGTGTAGTTATCGCTTTTTCAGGTTTTGCCGGTTGGAGTAAATTGGGTTTTAAGAGAACCTTCATTCCATCTTTCATTAATTTCTTAGCATCAATTAATTCAAGACTCTTAAAAACCGCTGCTTTTACATCGTCGTCTATTACCTTCTGTATGGCGATGGGAGTCTTCTCTACCATAGTCACATAATTGTGGGCAGAGTTTAAAAAAATTAGGGTGAAAAGGGGATTTCTTTGAACTAGAGAAATTTCACAAGAAGTCCAATTGTAGTTCCGATGGCAGCTAACAATCCAATTATTGCAACTCCAAACCACGAGAAGATAGCATTCCGTGCTATGGGTATCTTAAGCGTTACAGCATTTTCAGGGCATAATTCATGGCAACAGAAGCAAGTAATACACTTCTTCTTATCCCAAATTGGTGTATTGCCTTTTTTTCTCTCTTCGGGAGGATCTATAGCATTTACAGGGCAGTTTTCCCAGCAAGTTCCACATAATATACACTTCTCAGGATCGAAACCGATATGAGCTTTGAACACAGTATTCGAAATGTAATCTGCAATCGCTTTTGGTAATCTAGCTGAAATCGCTCCAATATGTTTCGGAAGCTTAAATTTACGTTTCACATCATCGATTTTTT
>JAEOUK010000405.1 GCA_016839385.1 Promethearchaeota archaeon | reverse complement strand
CCATTGGGCTGAAATATCTGTCGTCCATAATCAGAAAATGCTTTCCAAAGAGGAGAACTCTCTAAATGAGGGAATTTCATAATTTTGATTCACTAAATCGGTATCTGAATATCATTCATTTTGATTTTACCATTAAATAATTTCCTCACTAAGTGTTGAAAAAAAAGCAAAATTCTTTCAATCCATGATTCCACAATAGATTAAGATGGTCAAGATTCGATTTGGGATCAATACCTCCTTTGCACTTCGAAGATGGACTCAACCAAAGCAATGGATGGAACTCATCCATTCCAAGTTAGAGTTGGATATGTGTGAATTATCTTTAGATCTCCTTGATCCGATGCTACGTGAACCCACGAAAACGCAATACATGCAAGAAATGTTAGAATTGGGGGATGAGTACCCCATCGATGTAATTTCGTGCAGAACCGGAGGGAGTCAATATAAAGATGATATGCTATTGCATCCAAATTTTGGTCATAGAATTCAAGCAGTGCAATGGTTTGAGAAAGCAATCGATATTGCATCATATACGAATGTCTCTTATGTAGGGGGATATTTCGGGGGATTAGTAGTGCAAGAGCACACGGATGCCACACTGTTAGACTATGTTATCTCTTTTGCTATTGACAGCATGAGTTATTTAACATCCATTGCACATACGGCTGGATTATATGGGTTATATTTTGAGCCCTTTTCCCTTGTACCTGATGTGGATCAGAATTTAGAGTTAAATCAAAAAATACTGGACTCTCTTAAAGATCGATCTCAAATCGCTATTAAACTCAGTCCGATTTCAAAAACTCATGAACTATCTGTTTGGATTCCAAAATTCTCTAAAGATGTTCAATTGATTCATATTCAATCAGCAGAAGAAGCTAAGACCGTGATTACACTAATCCAGAAATCAGGGTTGGATGCTAAAGTATTAGTAAATGTTATTTTAAACATCCAACCACCATTCGATCTACCTCCAAATGAAGCTTTGGATAAGGTAAAAAAAACTGTTGATGAGATAAAGAAAATCCTAAGCTAAAGTGGCGTAAGTAAATACAACGGAAAACTGAAGACACCAAATTAACACCGAGTTGTAGTTGTTAATATCTATGCTGGAGTGCAATGAAATGGAAAAATTACCCGAATTGTAAGGTAATAACCCTAAGTCTACCTTTGTTCCTGGAACATCTCCTGTTCCAGAAAATGTGGATTTCGCAGACAGATAAACGTATAAATCGGGACCGATTGCAATATTGACATTAACGAACTGCAATTCTAAAGCACCGCCTTCTATTACAGCGATATTTGCAGTTCCACTCCCATAATGACTACCATCGATTTCAACAAATGTCCCCGATTTTTGAATTGTACCAGGAGTAAGGTCTTGATTTGCTCCTCTTAATGGGTTTAATAGAAAATATCCAAGTGTAAACCCTCCACCAATAACTAAAACTGCACTCACTACTATAGCAATGATTACTCCTCTTTTCATACTTAATGTGAATGAAAATAAAATAATGAATGAGTGGGTTATGAATTGTTAAATAATTCTTTAATTAACCAAGTAAAAAAAAGTTATAAGGAAGTTTCCTCCAAATTTTCTTCAATATCATCTGATGATCCATTCGATCCCATCTTCTTCCAATCTGTAAAGATGTAAGTTAAGATACTTACAAATAACATAACTATTCCACACAGTAGATAGGTAAATCCGATTCCTCCCATTAAACCTGATATAGGGGTTAATCCATCCGCAAGAAATCCTGAACCAATCATTCCAATAGGAGTTGCAATGCTTGAAAATACCATCATAAGTGATGAGATCCTTCCAAATTTGTCAACAGGAACAATCTTTTGCATTATGGTGATTAGTAGCACATTTACAATTGGAATGAATACTGCCATAAGAAAGCTCAAAACAAAAATTAAGAAAAAATATGAATCTGGAAGTAATTTTGGAATTACTAATAGACTATAACTACTGGAAGTAAATGATACTCCCACAAGAATCCATTTTGCTTTGTTCTTCCAATTCTTTTTAACTGATGTTATAATAGAACCCACTAATATCCCTGCGGGGAATGCTGCCGAAACATAACCAAGAATTAGCTCACTTTTTGAAAGTTCTACAAGAATATAATTTGGGAATAAAACATTCGTAGGCTGAAGTAACATGTTAAGAATCATCGCCAGGAACATCATGGATAAGGCACCGGGGACTATTCGAAGAAGAGCAAAACCCTCTTTCATATCTTTCCAAAATGATTGTTTTTCCGTTTTCTCAGATCCTTCTGATTTCTTATTTACTTTGGGGATCTTCACAAAAAACAACGGAATCATCGCCAGAACATAAGAAATCACATCGATCCAAAGCGCTTCTTCTACCTTTAACACGAGTAAAATCGCTACTCCCACTACAGGACCTATTATACCAATTAGACTAGAAAATAAATACCCGATACCATTCATTCGACTTAATTTTTCCTTGGGTACCATTAAAGGGGTCAATGCACTCACTACTGGTCCATGAAATGCTTGGCAAACACCGCGAAACGCTAATACCACATAGATATGCCAGGGTACAACAGTAATTGGACTGTAATATAAGATAATTAATGCTAATGTAGCAAGTGCTTGAAGGCTATCGGTTATAATGATAATGGCTTTTTTATTAAATCTGTCTGCTATAACTCCTGCTAGAGCACCAAATAGGATTGATGGGCCAAAACTCGAAATTGCAGCAACGGATAATACATAATTTTCTCCACCTGCAAGCTGTAATATAATAATAAATGCGACTATTGCACTTCCTAAGTAAGAGAAATTCTGACCTAACCAGAGAAATAAATAATTCTGGAAAGTCGTTTTATTTGATATTGGTTGTTCAGTTTCCATAAAAACACCTTATGAGAAAAAAATTAATTACACCATATAAAAAGGAATTGAAGACCAGATTTGTGATTTGGTTACTTTTCTACTTGATCGGAGTCATACAATTCTGAGCCGGGTTGAAGGTACACATTACCACAAACGGGACAAGAGTTATGTTTCTCTAACCACCAAGCCGAACAGAGATAATGGGATAATCTTCCGCAAT
>JAEOUK010000072.1 GCA_016839385.1 Promethearchaeota archaeon | reverse complement strand
TTACCAGGATTAGTAGATTTTGTTAACCCTCTTGTGGAGGGAAAGAAACTTTTCCTTGAATACGATGAATCTTCAGCTGGATGAAAACTCAATAATTTTGACTTTGTGAGCTAAGTGACGATAAAAATACCGCGAATAATAATATATGTGATAATAATAGCAATAGGAGTTATCTTAGGAGTTATCTTAGGATTTACTCCAGGAGACTCTATATTAGGATTTTTTTCTTTTCTATTAATTGGAATGTGGGTATCATATACGATTGAACTATTTATTCGTATAAAAAAAATGAGAGAGTATCGCTCATCATTAAATAATGCTTTCTTGATATTCAGTATTTTATTTATCGCAGGATTTTTTGGTATATGGGGAGAATTCACGCCAATTCTTAATCAAAAATTATTCCCAGCAACAAATCTTCAAATCAATGTATGGATTGTCCTATTCTCGATACCATACGTGATTTTTGGAACATTTCTTCTTTTATTCTCTATCACGAAATATTTTTCTGTTTACATTGGGAACAAAGCGTATAATGCACGTAAGTATACTATTTTTATGGGTATAGTATTCCTTGGTTTTGATTTATTCTATATTTTAATACGTCAAGAGATAATTTTGACAGAATTTTTTGATTTCTCATCTCTCTCGGACTCATTAAATGTATTTATTATTGTTCATATGTCTATTATCGTCCTTTTTGCCATAATTGGAATTTTAACACGAAATAGAGCAATGTCAGCATACAATATCGATCATATTACTTCGAGAATGAGAGATATTGATCGTCGATTGAATACAGCGGAACAAACTTCTGCAGCTGCTCAAAGAATTGAAAGGAGAGCACAATATGCTCAAGAAGAACGGAGAAAGCAAAGAGAACGTGAAAATCAACGGAGGAAAGAAGAAGAGAGAAAAAGACAACAATCCCTTGCTCGTAGAACTCGACCCCCTTCAACAATAAAAACATCAAGTAGTTCCAGATCCAGTAATAAAACGCAATCAGATTCCCGAAAACCATCAAGTACTAAAATATCGTCATCTGGTTTAAGTAAAAAGGAACTGTTGAGTATGAAACCTAAAACGGGTATTTTGAGTAAGGAGGATTTCATGTGCATATTTTGTTTTGAACTACCAAGCACTTCCGATAGAGATGGAATTGTTTTATGTCCTAATTGCCGTTATCCTGCACATTACCACGAATTCAAGGAATGGATTCGGAATTCTAAATTATGTTCACGTTGTGATGGTGTTATTCCACAAAGTTTCATCCGAAATCCAGAAGTAATCCCTGTTAAAACCTATCTCAAGGCGTATAAATACTTCAAAAAACAATTTTAAGGGTTTTTAATGAAGTGACGGGAAAAAAAGTAGTGGATAGGGGATTAATATAGATTGTTACTTCTACTTAAGGTAGGACAAGAGAACTTCTTCAATAGTGGGAAATTTTGTTGGATTTTCAATAATTTTTCCCAAAAAAATTCCTGATTTATTAAAGAAATAGATCATTGGAATTTTAGTTACCGCAAATTTTGGATTGAATGTTTCGGGGGGAGAGTGTGTTTTTGACCATGTAGGATCTCCAGGTTTACGGTAAGGATCTACCTTTATTCCATAGAGTAATTTTAGTTCAACTTTTTCAGATGGTAATGAATCAGCAATTTTAATCAAACGTGGAATATTTGCAGTGCAATCTTTGCACCATCCAGCACCAATTGCTAAAATCTTCAAGGATTCACCCCTAAACGCTAATATTTCTTTGATTTCTTTCATTATATGTTCTTTTGGAGCATAATTTTCAAAATTCTCTCGAATTATCGGTTTATCTTCGAATTGAGTGAAGTATTCGTCTCGATTCATAGTTTTGGAGACTATATCGGTCCATGTTGGATTCTTACTAGACATATGATTAAATGGTTGTAGATGTATTTACTTATTGCGATTTATTATCATAAATCGAGTTCCATTCCTACCGCAAAAAATTTTGGAGAATCTCTTTTTCTTTTAAAAACTATAGGAAAAACTAAATATTAGATGCGTGATGGAAATTATGGGGGCTGCACAATTGATCGATAATCTACAGCAGATATTAACGAAATTTAAAGAGCCTAACACGGAGTTATTGTTTAGAATGCTCGAATCTATGAATGTGAGTAATATTCTAAATGATGCACGAGTAGTTGAGGCTATGCGTAATATCCGCATAGAAGATTTCATCACAGAGGATATGATCGTCTCAATTTTGCCCGTTGAACTAAAAAAAAACGGTAAGATTAAGAAAGAACATGTTCTAGGAGTCCTCACTGAGTTATTTAACTTGTTTTACAATAATCGACCACTAATGTTTTATCGAGATCAAAACCCGAAACCGCCAGATCTCACGCGGACAACAGGAGCTCCGCATATGATTGCTATTATTGCTCAGTTTATGGATATTGAACGAAACGATAAAATTCTCATTCTCGGTTCAAAGAGTGGGTATATGGAAAGTGTCATTCAAGATATAGAAGAAAATACAGAAGCTTATGTTGTTGAAAAAGTTCCTGAAATATATCAGATAACAAAGTCGAATATATATAGGATTAATGGCGAAACTAAGATTTATCTAGGTGATCCGGTGTTTTATCTCAACGATTTACCAATTTCAGAATTTGATAAAATTTTGATAACAGGATTTGTCAAAACCGTTCCAATTCAAGTTTTAAACCATTTGAAAGTAGGAGGACTTTTATGTGCCCCTGTTGGATCATTCTACAATCAATTCCTCTTAAGATACTTTAAAACTGGTAAGGATACATGGGATGAAGAAGAATTCAAACTTAATGGGAATGCTTTACCGGTGAGATTCTCGAAGTTAGTGACAAGCTATAAAAATTGAGAAAAAGTAGAATTTAAATTTTTATAAAGCTCCAAGATTCCCTAATCCGAAACCCCAAAGCAGAATTAATCCGCCTTGAACGAAGCAATATAATGCAACAACCAGGGCGATTGGTGGATATGATAATATCCGAGAAATTGTCTGCAGAGTTCCAATCCAGAATTTCATTGCAAGTCCTACTAAGGTAGCTAATGCAAATCCTACACCAAGGATAATCCATTTCACATTATCGTTCACTAACCAATCTTTTGGTAAGAAAACGACTAATAGAACAGCGGTAGCAACCCCAGCAACAAGTCCAATCATTCCAGACCAGGGTAAATCATTTATAGGTTTCAGGAACATAACGATACCAACAACAAGACAGGAAATTGTTGTTAACCAATCCCAATGTGGACCAAATCGAATCTCATATTGATTACTTGGTGGAATGTTGTTAATTGCACTAACAGCACTTGCCCAAATTAAGACAACACCTATAGCAAGTCCTATGAAAGAGAGAACCTTTAGGAACTTCGAGACTTCAATTTCCTCCCAATCTTCTTTTTTGAAGCGTTTCTTGAAGAATGCTTGTTTTCGTTTGGTTTCATAACCCATCCAGGTGATTGCCATTATCCCACCTATAAGAAGCATCCATCCAGCATTTTTCGGAAACCATTCAATAATTGCCAGAAATACGTCTTTAAATGTAGCCATTTTATCCCAACATATTTTTTATTATCCTATGGTATCTAGAACGGATTGGCTATTTAAACAATGGTGAGGTCACACTTTATCGAGATAAGAAAATTGAAGTAAAAATTAGAACCAAATGGTTTTTGCAATGTAATTTAAATAATGTTCAATTTCTTTAGATTTCTTGGTTTCATCCCATCCATAGAAGTTTGCCATAATATCAGCTACTTTTTCTGCCATGAATTTTTGTTTGGAATGATGTATTTTAATCGCAATTTCAGTTCTCCTACACATTACATCAATTAATCGTGGAGAAAATTCGTATTTCAATATATATAAAATCTCAGCAGGTAGGAAATAATCATCCTCTAGAAATTGGATTCCAAGGCTTGGATCTTTCTCAATTAAATCGATGATTTCCATTCCACCTTTGCCATATTGTTGATACAGCATATTTAGAGTGTATTGGGGTAAATTTGGTTTCTTTTCATCAATATATTGTTGCCATTCATGTCGAGATAAGGCAATTAACATTGGTACCATCGAATATCCTTCTTTTAATTTCTCTTTCGGGATA
>JAEOUK010000404.1 GCA_016839385.1 Promethearchaeota archaeon | reverse complement strand
TAGCGTAGTTTTTGGTTAGAAATCGAACCTATTTCCCTAAGTCAATTTTAATTTATCAAAATTGAACCTTTTTATAATTGAATATTCAATAGAGTTGTATTCAGCAAATAAAATATTGGAGTTATCAAAATGAAGCGATATGCTAGTATAGATTTTATGCGTGGCGTGGCAATACTTTTAATGCTATTTTTACATCAAATCGCAGATGGGGTAGATGTAGACGCACTTATTCCTCAAATCGACTACCTTCCGTTAATTAACATTATTGCACTGGTAGTCTTACCCTTCTTAGGAGGATTAGCGGGATTATTTTTATTAGTGTCTGCGATATCTAATATGATTAGTATGCAAAAACAGTTAATGGGAGGAAGAACACCAGGAATGCTTGCTTTACGGCAAGTAATTACTGGTTTTATAATTTATTTCTTCGCAATGCTAACAGAAAGCACTATTGGGTATTGGGGGGGCATTGGAGAATTAGGACGGTATTTAGATAAACCATTAGTGGTCAACTGGGTTAAAATCTTCACTCAATGGGGCACAATTGAGGCAATACACACCGTTGCTTTGTGTGTTATCGTCAATGGAGCAATTCACGGGATCATTTCTATGAAAGGATTGTGGAAAAAACCGAAAATTCAGATGGCAATATATGCTGTCCTTGCGATTATCGTCATGGCATCGACTAGTTTTGTTTGGAGAGGCATTTCGAACGTGTACCCAGGATTTCCATGGGAAACAGTGGGTAAATATTACATCAATTCAAGCGGAGATATAGTAGGATATACCCAATATCAACCCCACTTATTCAACTCTCCATTTATCGATGTTCTTAAAGGGTGGTTTTTTGGTATATGGGCAGCACCTATGGAACCATTATTTCCCTATCTCGCTGTTAGTTTTATTGGTAGTATAATTGGGATAGCATGTGCTCAACCAGAAAAAGCCATATTTAAAGGATTCATGAAAATAATGCTTCTTGTAGGTGTAACCATGTTTCTCGTAGGAGCTGTTGGCATTATCTTTATGATGATAGATATAATACCTAAAAGTTTCGATGATGCAGTCGGTATTTACCGTTTAATTTCCTTCCATCGACATTGGGCACCCGATAATCCCCAATACGGATCCTACTTGACGTGGTGGTCTTGGTTATGGCAATTCTGCTCGGTTACGGGATGGGGTCTTATGGCAACTGTAGCTATGTTATATGTGGTAGAATTTCGAGGAAAAGGGAAAAAATTTGCAGATAAAACCAAATTTGTGCGTAGATTTGGATTTATTGCATTTTCCAACTATAATCAGCAATATATCATGACATCTACAGGATTCTGGGTACCACAACTCTTTTTTGGAACGGGCGTGGTCGCAGCTTGGCTCAATCAAAAATTAGGGTGGTGGCAAAGTGGATTAGGCGCATATAGTAAAACACTATGGTTCGGTATATTTCTCCAAATCGGTTTTACAATATTGATTTACCAAATAGTAATGAAGGTATGGGAAAAAGCAAAGTATCGTGGCTCTATAGAGTGGTTTATGGGTACAATAGGTTATTATTTAGTTCCAGTAAAAAAACCAGAATCTCTTCAAATGAAGAAATGGTATGAGAAAGGAGATTTACCTGTACAACAAGCGTTTTATAATACAGAATGGTTGAATATTGTCGAGGAAACTGAAAAGTATCATAAATCTAAAAGAGATTCACAAATCGCAATGAAATTTGCCATAGCTGCATTTTGTGTTCCATTATTCATCCCATTCACAGTTGGATGGTTGTTCGTGACAATTAGAACCATTAAAACGGAAGGTAGAAATAAGAAAAATCTTACCGCACTTATCCTTTGCATAATTGGAACGATTTTAACACTAATTTTTTCCGTTGCATTATTTATATTCACACCAGATATGCTTGGATTTCATCTTCTTTAATATTTTTTCAATATTTTCAGTTGGATTGAACAAGTTTAAAAGCTGTAATTTTGCTAATCAATTAGAATTTGAGAGAACAAAGAATAAAAAAATTATACAATGCGCATAACTGTGATAAAAAATAGAATCGCACCGATTAATACACAAACATGCCATAAATCATGTGGTCCGAATTTTCCAGGCCACAATTTCGGTTTTTTAGTGACATAGAAGATTGCTCCTCCTGAATATACAATTCCTGCTATCAACATTAAAGTGAAATCAGTTCTTTGCATAGCGGAAAACATTAAATTGATTCCAAAAATGATCATCCATCCCTGAATTAAGTAGATGCCTGCTGTAATCCAACGTGGAACTCTAAACTCAAACAATGTGAGTATTGTTCCTAAAGATGCAAAGATCCATTGTGCAATAATAATTCCTAATCTCCATGCTCCGGTCAAATAGAAATATGACAAAACACTATATGTTCCTGCAATCAAGAAATAGATTCCAATCTTATCAAATTTTAACCAAATTCCTTGTCCAATCTCGCTTTCTCTTTGAGAATGGGTCATTGTACTCGATAAGAATAAAAATACGTTTGAAAGCCCATATAATAAGCATAAAAAAACGCCTAATAAGTCTCCCCGAGCACGAATTGGAATTAAAACAGACATTACAATCGATAGAATAACTCCTATTAAATGGGAAAAACTAGAAAATTGTTGGTCTGGAAGCTTAACGAATGGTTTTAAAAACGAACTATGAGATTTTTTCTCCAAAATTCGCTCAATTTTTTGGATTTGCGTCATTTTTGCATTTTCTCTTCAAATAATACAAGAAAATGAAGACATGTTTGTTTAAAAAACTATTTGTTACAAATACATAGTAGAACAGACAACACCCAATATAGTTATAAGTAACATGTATAGGTCTTTAATTCAGATTTTAATGAGGAACTCATAATAATTGTAGTCTAATGTATAGATCCTTAGCAATTCGGAAAAAGAAATCGTATTCAAGTTTAAAAACATCGCGACATCAGGAGTTTTTGATTATTTTATTAATTGCACTTGGCGAATTCTAAATACGGGAGGTAATCAAAATGAAAAATATAAACAGAAATAAAGCTGAATCCGTGTACCATAATCTCAGATTTAAATATCTCGAGGAAAATTTAATGTTAATCATCCCTGCGAAAAACCAGAAATAGTTCAAAATGTAGTAAAACGTTTATAAATAGAAATTCATAGAAATTTTACTTCATTTTTTCTACAAATTATATCTAATTTTATCTAAAACTTCTATTGAAGAAGTTATTATTATATATCAGTTATCATTTCAAATATGAATAATTAAATCAATTGTTAAGTTTTCAAGAATTGGAGGGAGTACCCTTTGGTAAATAAATCAGATAAGAAAATGAAATCTCAATATCCTCAATTACGTCCATTATGGATTGCAGTGTTCATTGATATTTTAGGATTCAGCATGTTAATCCCCTTTCTACCATTCTTTATGGACACTTTTAATGCAACACCATTTACAATCACCCTTGTATTAGCGACAAATGCATTCTTTTCCTTCATAAGTGGTCCGATTCTAGGGAAACTATCCGATAAATACGGTCGTAAACCATTATTACTGATTTCCCAATTCGGGACTTTAGCAGGGTTTGTAGTTTTGGCATTTTCTAACAAGTTATGGATGGTATTTCTTTCGAGAATAATCGATGGAATATTCGGAGGTAATTTTCCTATCTCAAAGGCTGTTGTAGCTGATGTTGTGAAACCTCAAGATCGTGCAAAACAGTTAACAAATATTGGAATTTTACATGTACTTTCTAACATAATAGGACCCGCATTGGGTGCAGTTTTAGGACGTTTTGGAATAATTGGTCCAGGTTTGGTAGCATCAGGATTATCTATTATTATGATTATCTGGACTTGGATTTTCTTGCCTGAAACAGCTCCAATCAAAACAGGAGTTATTAATATCACTCCAATGATAGAAAAAGAAAAAACTCCTATTCAGGAATTAAAAATATGGAAGAATAAAACTGCTCGATATTTACTTATTCAATGGGTATTCACAAGCTTATCATTTATTGTTTATATTTCGAGTGTATCTTTATTTGCAAATTTAAAACTTGGTTTAAGCCCTCAAGAAATGGGATTGCTGCTTGCAATATCGGGAATTCTTCAGATTATCATACGATTTACTCTTTTTGTTCCTATGTTAAAGAAATGGGGAGAATTGGTTACTGTAAAAATCGGACTCGGAGTATTTGTTATTTCCTATATAGCAATGGGCTTCGTAAATAATATTTACCTTTTCGGTATTGTATTGTTGGGAGTCAGTTTTGGAGCAATTTCAACTAGAGGAATATTAAGTGGTTTCCTAAGCAAAT
Source organism: Promethearchaeota archaeon (assembly GCA_016839385.1). The sequence goes on along the minus strand of JAEOUK010000404.1, from coordinate 8,220 downwards.
CTGTACCCCCTAGTGAACAAGGAAAAGTTATGGGTTTTTCAAGTTCTATTGACAGTATCTCCCAAATCGCGGGACCTCTTCTGGGGGGATTACTATTAACGACGTTGAATCCAATCTTCTTTGGATTATTACCAAGTTTTCTTTCTTTAGTTGGATTTCTTATGATATTCAAGAAACTGAAGTTGGATTATAATCAACCTGTAGTCCCAATAGGAAAAAATCCGTCTCGTGTAGTCTCGATCCAAGATCCGTGCTTGGAAAATGCTGCTGCTTGTGTTGATGATTAAGATTGATTTATTCATTACAAACACGCAAGAACTATAGAAATAAATCATAAAATGTCGAAATCTTAGATAAAAAACAAAATATAGAGTGAAAATAAAGAGTGATTTTCATTTTTTCTCTATTTTTACTTTTTAATTATATTTCCTATATTCGAATCCCCTAATTCTATGAATTAATTGAAAAATGGTTGGAAAAACCAACTGAATTTTTCTGTATATTACATAATCAGTGAATATTTCCAAATAGCTAAAGATTTACTCTTAATTTAAGATTCTACTTTCTTTTTTCTAATAATACTTATATAGAGTAGAAAGATGCTGAAAAGAAAAAGTGCTGAAGTTATAAAAATATAATCCCATATTGGTGTAGGAAGTTCACCTGGTCCGGTTGCTGGAATAAAAAACTGCATATCTATTACAATAAGATTCACCAAACCGAGAAAATAACTTATAACAACAACCATTAGGCTTGAAATCCGCCGTTTTTGGAATTTATTCTCAGTATCCGGAAATATTCGTATTAAAAAAACAAGATCAACTAGAGTAAATATCGTGATTACTGCAAATAGGAAAATTGCCAGAGGATCACTAATTTCGAAATATTCATCATATCCTGTGGTATTGAGGGGATCAGGAATGAATACAAAACCTGCATAGTCCTCCGGTAAGAAAAGACTACCGATGATTAATCCCGATACAAGAATTATTAATACAAGGAACAGAATGTACCCTTTTTTATCGCGGTAGAACCGTTCACCAAAATTGATAATGTAAAATCCTACACCATAGACAATAGGTACAACTACCATAGATGTAGTTACAATGGAAACAAGTATCAAATACGTTAATATTATTGCGGAAGATGCTCCGAATTCTCCGATAACAATTGATAGAGCACGAATAGCAATATTCACTACTGATAGGAAGACTGTCAAAAAAAACACGATAGAGAAATATATATTCGACAAAGAACGAGTTTTTTTTAGAGTGTTTATGCTTAAAATTGTTAAAATAACTACTTCTAGCGCTAAAATTCCAATAATTGTTATATCTCCCGGATAATTCTGGAAAATATGACTCACTTAGGTTCGCATCCTATTGTTCTTCAATATTTAAATCGAATAATACAATAATCGAAAATAAATTGATAAACCTATGGGGATATTGAAAATTACATTTGTGGAATTTAGTATTTTTCATCTGCGTTTTTGTAATCCCCTAACTCAGTAATATCGTTGGTGCCTATGGGGTGTCCAGAATGCTCTAATTCGAATTTATGCACTCTTCGCATTCCTTCATAAGTTTCATCTACAATACTTACATATTCCTTACATTTATGACAAGCTCGACACATCATGATTTGAATCACTGAACACTGATTCTTTCGATTCCGACATAATATGAACTTTATAAAATAAATATGTGTTGATTTTTAATAATTCGCCACACAAGAAGTATGGTACAAATGGTTATTTTTTTATATAGAGTGATCCTTTTGGATTTGAAATTGCATGGTCTCCAACATATTCAGTGTAATTTCCCTTGAAAATTCCCGCAGATGTTTCGACATCTTTTATATCTTCTTTTTTCTTGAAGGATGGTAACATGCTTTTCACCTTTCCCATAATAATGATTTGTCCATGACTCATATCTGCTCCTACTCGCCCTTCAGCATCTCCTTCACAGATAATAGTGCCCCCATGGTTATGTACTCCTAAGTAATAATCCGCAGAACCGCACCAGAGCACTGGATATTTATTATACGTCTTTGAAGACCTCATCCATGAACCTGACTCCACACCCACATTTCCTTTAACTTTGACTAAACCACCTTGCATTCCCACCCAGAATCCACGATAAGCAGATGCGCAGTGGTCACCCGCGTTCCCTGAAATCTCAATAGATCCATTCTCCATCATTGCTCCTGCCCATTCTCCTGCATTACCATTGACTTTGATGGAACCTCCCTTCATATAACATCCTAAATGCATACCACAGTTTCCATCAATAGTTAGAGAACCAGTAGTCATCCGTTCTCCTAATCTTTGAATTAGAGAACAATCTCCTTCCACCAGAATCTTAACATCTTTTGCATCTTTCTCAGTCTCTCCAGTAATAATAAAGAAATCACTTAGTTTCATTTCTTTATTTCCGTGAAATACGGTCATTAATCCTATGTCACCGATGGATTTACCCGCAAAGTTGTCTGGGGAGATACACTCGGTTTCTAGATAAAATTTGGGGGAGCTTTGAAGTGTTAAGGTGATAGGCATGTTCATATCTCCAATTAATTAATACGTTCTCCTTCTCGCATTCGGCTGGTTTTTAACCGTTCAATAGTTTTATCCCATAAAATAGCTTGATATTCTCCCTTGAAGTTCACTTTGGTAATATTGAGTCTAATTGCGTCTTCTACGGGGCAGGAATTTGTGCAAACACCACAAAGAATACATTTATCATCATCCACAAGTATTTTTCTACCCTTTTCCCATGGTTGATCTGTTTTTTCAACGGAAAGTGCCCCAAGGGGACATACGTCTATGCAAGTATTGCAACCACCTGGACAATTTTCGGTGGTGATTTCTAAATTTCCCTCTAAATAAGAGCGAGCTTTGGGAATTCCTTCTTTACATTCTTTAAATTGTATAACCAGTTGAGGAACAGCCTTCTTTTGTACAATTTCTAATTCTTCTATCGGAACTTTTTCCCCATTTTTTAAAAGTGAAATAGCAGTCCATGGGCACATATAACTGCATAATCCGCAATAACTGCATGCTTTTGGAGAAAGAACCGTAGATACGGATTTTTCAATAATATGTTTTAAAGTTCCACCGACTGGTCCCCTACCTAATGCATTTGTAGGACAAATTTTTGAACAAGTACCACAACCTTGGCATCTGGATTCATCAATTTGGAGTCCTACTGATTCGTTTAGGTATTGTACCGTTACAATAGATAAATGCTGATCACGAGATCGCTTAATTTTTGGAAACATTTTCTTATTCTATCATTTGAATTGTAATTGCTTTTTTATGGCAGGTTTTAAAACAGACTCCACATCCATCGCAGCCAATTCCTTCATGAGCTTTTCCATCTCTAATATAAATGGCTGCAGTTTTCTCGTTTAACCTATTTTTCTTTAATAAAGAAGCGTTAATTGGGCACGCTTTATAGCAATTATTACACCCATCACAGAAATTCTTGTTGATGAGGAGTCTATAGGTTTTCATTTTTTGCACTTAGATTATTTTTTGAAATACTTATTGAATGGCCCGGGACCAATCTTACGTATTTCTTCCGAATATTCTTTGATTAATTCGGTTAATTCTGCACCTTCACTGGCAGATATGAATTCGAATCGAACTCGTTTTGGATTTATACCAAACTGTTCTATCATTTTAAATAATAGTGGCATTCTACGGACAGTTTTAAAATTGCCTTCCACATAATGACAATCTCCAAGGTGACAACCGCAAACTAGCACAGCATCTGCTCCTTCTTTGAGTGCTTCCATAATCCACTGTGCTTCAACACGTCCACTGCACATCACACGCATGATTCTAAGATCTGCGGGTCTTTGCATGCGACTTGTTCCAGCTTGATCAGCACCTGCGAAACTGCACCAATTACAGAAAATTCCAAAGATAAATGGTTTCCATTCTTTAGGTGGTTTCAGTTCGTGTTTTGCTTCGGTTTTCTTTTCTTCTTTAGTCATGTTAATACACTCCTCCATCTTTTAGAACTGCTCGAATAATCACACTTAATTGTTCTTCCTTGAAATGGTTCTGCGAAATGGCGCCTACAGGACAAGTTGCAGCACATGTACCACATCCCTTACATTTAGCTGGATTAATTTCAGAAACCCCCCTGTGATTGTTGAATGTTATTGCACCGAATGGACATTGTGAGACACAAGAATGGCATCCCGTACATAAAGCATCATCCACAATCGAGTAATACGGTTCAATTTCAACCTCTCCTTTAGCCATTAATGCTGCTGCTGAAGAAGCAGCTCCTTTCGCTTGTGCGACAGCATCTGGGATATCTTTCGGTCCTTGAGCTACTCCCGCAATGAAAATACCATCTGTCAAAGTATCGACAGGTCGTAACTTTGGATGAGCTTCCATAAAGAATCCATCTTCAGTTTTTTGAATACTCAGTAATGAAGCAATTTCGTCTGAATCTTCTCTTGCTTCCAGTCCGACTGATAACACGACTAAATCTGCTTTGATTTCAACAGGAGTTTGGAGTAATGTGTCTTCTCCTCGAAGCCAGATACTCTTATCTTCTGGATCTTCAAATACTTCCGCAAGTCTACCTCTGATAAATGTGATACCATATTGCCTGCCAGCAATTTCGTAGAATTCTTCATAGCCTTTTCCGAACGCTCGAACATCCATATAAAAGATATAGATTTTCGCATCAGGATGTTTTTCCATATATTGTCGTGCTTGCTTGATTGCATACATACAACATACTCGGGAGCAATACTTATGTCCTCTACCTGGATGGAAGTCTCTCGATCCTACACACTGAACGAAAGCGATCGTATGGGGGGCTTTCAAATCGGAAGGTCTCACGGGTTTTCCTAACGTAGGTCCATAGGAAGACAGTAATCGCTCCATTTGCATGGAACTAATTACATTATCGTATTTATCGTATCCATATTCTTTTAACGGAGTTGGATCGTATGGATCATAACCCGTTGCTACAATTATCGTGCCTATATCGAGTTCAATAAATTTATCTTTATCATTATAAATGATTGCTTCAGGTTCACAAACTGATTTATCTCCGCAAATTCCGCATAAAATACAATGTTCCATGTCTAATGTGTAATAACCAGGAACGGCTTGAGGGAATGGTAGATATGCAGCTTTGCGTAGCGATAAACCTAAATCAAACTCATTTGGAACAGTCACGGGGCACGCTTGCGCGCATTCCCCACAACCAGTGCATTTTTCGGTGTCAACATAACGAGCTTTCTGCCGAACCGTAACTTTGAAATTACCCACGTATCCTTCAACATTTTCTACTTCAGAGTATGCCATCAATGTAATATTTTCATGTTGGTTGACATCCACCATTTTTGGAGTTAAAATACAAGCACTGCAATCCATTGTGGGAAATGTTTTATCCAATTGAGCCATATGTCCTCCAATTGTCGCTGTCTTCTCAACAAGATACACGTGGAAATTCTGTTCTGCTAAATCCAGCGCTGCATTAATCCCTGCAATTCCCCCACCGATCACAAGTGCATTAGGTGTCACTTTTACTTTTTGTGCTTCCAAAGGTTCTAATTTCGAAACTTTCGCAACTTCCATTCGAATATGATCTTTAGCAATACGAGATGCACCTTCTTTATCATTCATTGAAATCCAACTGGAGTGTTCTCGAATATTAGCCTGACTGAATAAGAATTTGTTCATCCCTGCGGATTCGATCGCTCGGCGAAATGTTGGTTCATGCATGCGTGGGGAACATGCGGCCACTACCACCCTGTTTATTGAGCCATCTTTAATATCATCTTTGATCATAGACTGACCAGTATCAGAACACATGAATTTGTATTGTTTTACTAAACTTACATGTGGTAAAGTTTTTGCGAACTCTTCTAGCTCATCCATATCAATTACCCCTGCTATATTTACGCCACAATGGCAGAGGTATACTCCAATTTTAAGATCGTCTTCCATACTTTTCATACCGTTTTTCGTAATTATGTATTTTTTATCTGAATTTATGATTCGGCTTTTGCCGCTTGTTTCTTTAATTTTGAGTAATCATAACCTAATTCTTTCAATAAGCGAGTTAGTAGTTTTTCCTGATCCACAAAAGGTGGAACTCCCTTGAGATTATGCCGTTTTACTAACCCTAAATCATTAGGATGCATTCCCATAGCAAGACCAAGTAATTGTGTATAATAAAATACTGGAATATCAAAAGGTGCAGAAATTTCATCTTTAAATAATCCGTTGACTTCGATTTGCCCTAAATCTAATTGCAACATACAAAAAGGGCACATTACGACGATGCATTCCGCTCCAGCGTCTCGCATCATTTCTAATTTATGTCGAGTAAAATCTAAAGACACTTCTTTTATTGCTGAGCGCACACCTCCTCCTGCTCCACAGCACATTAGCTTATCCCGATAATTTACTGATTTGCATCCCAGAACTTCAACCAGCTCATCGAAAAATGCAGGATCTTCCGATTCTCCATTCCAAGGTCTTATTTCGCTAGGTTTTAACAGGTGGCACCCATAATGTACAGCGCATTTCAATCCACCTAATGTTTTTTTTACTGAGTCACGAATTTTTTCTATTCCTAAATCCTTGTAAAGTACTTCTGCAATATGTTTAACCTTAACTGAGCCCTTAAATTTGCGATCAATTTTCGCTAGTTCTTCATTCACGAATGTTCGTTTTGCTTCATCATGTGCTAACTGGTGATTCACTTCCAGTAACGTGCCATAACATCCATTACACATGGTTACAATATCCGCTTGGTTTTCTTCTGCGATCGTTACATTCCGGGCACCAAGTGTCAACCAAGTAGGGATATCAAAAGATCGAAATACTCCCGGGGCAGGACAGCAACTAGCACCTTCCATTTCCATTAATCTAACCCCTAATTCTGCCAAAACATTTCGTGTGGCTTGTTCGACAAAGGGGTATCGATTGGGAATGACACATCCTAAGTAAAACGAATATTCGGGAGGAGAAATTTCTTCATGACTCATTCTATGTACACCTATTCTGATTTCTTAGTTTTTCGACTTCTTCTTGTTGGTCTCGCTTCTTTCTTCTCTTCTTTGGCATTTGAATCCTTTGCAGACGTTTTATAATCCACAAGTTTATCGAATTTTAAAGATTTCACTATTGTTTGGATTTCTTTCACTGCATCAGGATGAGAATGGGTGGTTGGAGGAAGAGGATTAAGATCATAGGATTCTCGAAGGTCACTCCACTTTTTATCGTTAATAGGAACTCCATGACCTGTATCTATTAAAACATGAGTTAACGCTTTATGAGGTTCAAGGATTTTTCCCTTTTGAGTTGCCAAGTTACGGAGTTTGATGATAATATCGGTTACAGGAACCTGCCTAGGGCATCTCTCAAAACACGTATAACAGGTGGAACATAACCATATATCGGGGTCACTCAACACTTGATCAATACCTAAAAGTGCCTTTCTGATTACAGCACGTGTTCTAAGGGCTGTACGTCGTCCAGAAGGGCATCCTCCAGTGCATGTTCCGCATTGAAAGCAACTTCGGATTAATTCCAAGTCATCAGCTACTATTTCGTCCGAGATTTCTGATGATATCTTATTTATTCGATTTCGATATATACTCATATATTTTATCACGAGATTAATTAGTTCATAAATGTTTACGGAGTAAATAGAGGGAACTTAATGAAAGATTAAACTATACTAATTTTATAGTTCGTAATCTGTCTGGGTATTTTAAAGGTTGATTTTACGTTAGTCTAAAAAAATGAGAAATCATCTCTTGTGCATAAAACACGTGTCACGTTAGCTATAGATAAATGAATTATCCTATGTTTAATATTGAGAGAGATAAATTCTACACAAGTTTAATCCCTTTACAGCCATAAAAGGCTATCAATTAAGAAATTCTACCCAATGTTGTTTCAGATGCTCTTTCTAGAAACATTTAATTATGGCATCTAGGAATAGTAGGGCATGTCTGAAAATGAGATAAAATGGGATTTAAGTCAAATTTTTCCGAGCGTTAATGATCCATCTATAGATGAAGCAATTAAACATTTAGAGCAAATTGTAAGCTCATTTGAAACGGAATACAAGGGTAAAATATCAAATTTGTCTGCGGAAGGCCTATTAAAATTACTCCAAGCTATTGAAGAATACCTTAAAGAATCTGAAAATCTTAGAATATATGCAGATTTAT
>JAEOUK010000403.1 GCA_016839385.1 Promethearchaeota archaeon | reverse complement strand
TGATTATTTCCATAAAAGTGCTCAAAAGGAAGGAACGAGAATTGGACTTCATTAAAAGAAAACCATTTTTATCATATACCCTTATCACTTATGGATTCACGTGGATTGTACTTACTCCCCTAATATGGTTGTATGATATAATCCCTCCAGTATATCGTGAACTCTGGCATATTATTGGTCCATTGGGACCTGCTATCTCAGCAATTCTTGTGATTGTAACTTGGAAAGGAAGAGAAGGATTAAAAGAACTTGGAAAACGCTGTATTAAATATGCAGGGATAGATTTATTGCTCTTTTCCTTATTACCATTATTGGTATTTGTGGTAGTGTTCCCAATTGAACATTTCATAGGCAGTTTCACATTTTCAGATTTGATGAATTCGTTTTCTGAAGAATATGGGGGAGTAATATGGTTATTTCCTCTTGCAAGTTTTAGTTATGGAATATTTGAAGAAATAGGATGGCGTGGATTCTTATTACCATATCTTCAGAGGAAATTCAACCCTTTGATAAGTACTCTTATTTTAACGCCGATATGGTGGCTATGGCACCTACCAATGTTCTTTTATAGGTATGAAATCTTCTTTGCAATTGCCATAATGCCACTCTTGATGTTTTCAGGAACATTGGTATTTACTTGGCTGTTCAATACCTCCAAGGGAAGCATATTGATGACCATAATCGCACATATTAGTTATGATTTAATTTCGGCTCATAATACGGGTACAAGTACCATGGTCATGAGCGTTATTTGGATACTGTTAGATATAGGCATCTTAATTCTATACACAATAAATTACCGTAAACACAAAATATTACAAGAAAAAATCATAATATAAGTTAAAAACATTGAATTTTACGATGTATTCCATAAATCCTCGATTTTTTCCCCTTCTTCGAAAAATACTTTTACTTTCTCTAATTCATCAGGGATTTGAATACTTTGGGGGCATTTCGGTAAACATTCCCCACATTGTATACATAAATTCGGAGAACCTGATTTTCCAGGGTCCATTAATTCTTCCGGTGTATGTGCGAATTGATTATATGCATTTGTAACAAACTGAATAGCATTTTCATCCCAACTCACTACATTCATCCAACGAAAAACAACTGGAATAGAAACTCCTTGAGGGCAAGGTTGACAATAACCGCACATTGTGCATGGAATAACATTCTTTTTCTTGAATTCTGCACTTAATTTGCCAATTAATTTAGTCTCTTCCTCTGAAAGTCTATTGATCCCTGCTTTATCCGTACTGGCAATATTCTCATCGATTTGAAACTGTTCATTCATTCCACTCAATACGACTGCAACTTCTGGTCGATTCCACACAAATCTGAAAGCTAAATCAGCAAGTTTCCGATTCGAGTCTTTTAAAATTGTCTCGGTTGCAGGAGTAGTCTTTGCTAAAATTCCACCACGAAGTGGCTCCATAACTATTATTTGCACGTTTTTTGATGCTGCATATTCTAATCCCTTAGTTGTAGCTTGAAAATCCGTGTCTACATAATTGAATTGTACCTGTGCAACATCCCAATTGTGATAATCAATGATATCTTTGAAAGCGTCAAAAGAATCATGAAAAGAGAATCCTAAATAATGAAATTTACCTTGTTTACGAGCTTTCTCTGCTTCTTCAACTAATTTTAGTTTCTTAACTTTCTCAAAAGATCGAGCACTAAGCGCATGAAGCATATAGATGTCTAAATGATCGGTCTGTAATTTTTCAAGTTGTTTATCGAGAATTGTATGGAAGTCTTCTGGTGCATTAATTTCCCAAATTGGGCTTTTAGTAACTAATCGTATTCTTTCGCGATAGCCATCTTGAAGTGCTTTACCAACAATAATCTCTGATTCTCCCCCATGGTATGGCCATGCAGTGTCTATATAATTGATTCCGTTATCGATTCCGTGTCGAATTAATCGAATTGCTTCTTTTTCATCAACCAATTCTTTGTCTTCTTGTTTGACAGTGGGCAGTCTCATACAACCAAATCCAAGAATTGATACATCCCAATTTTCCTTTCCAAGTTTGCAATAGCGCATATAGAGGGGATTATTGAACTAGCTAATAAAATTTCCCTATGTAAAAGTAAAATGAATATTATTAAGAATCAATTAGATCCGTCAATCCAAGGTACATAGATTTCACGGATGCTTAATCACAAAAAAAAGGCGATTCATACAAAAAATCAATTAAAATTTAGATTTCAACTCTTCGACCCATTTAGACAATTTTGCTTCTAATTCTTCCTTTTTGCTATCTTGAGCTATAAAGGTGCTCACAACTTCAGTTTTCTTTTCCACATCTAAGTAAAATCGTTTCATTGCTTTGATTCCATCCCCACCAGCAGTTAACCACAACGCGACTTTATTCATAGGGTAGCTACTAAAAAAAGTTCGAACAGGTGGGCTAGGTCTCCAATTCCAAGTGGGGGAACCCAGTATGACTAAGTCATAGTCTGTTGTCATTATACTGAGAGGTTTAATAGGTGGTTTTACTTTAACCCAAGCTTGAAATCCTAATTTCATATACTGAGGTTTATTTTTTTTATAGGGTTTTACAGGTTGAATTTCTTCAATATCTGCATTAAGTTTTTCTTTCAGAAGTTCAGCGACTTTTTTGCAGTGGCCAGTTTTACTATAGAACACAATTAGCGTTTTCATATTATGGTTATAAATCTCGAGCATTTTATTAATTGTGTTTTTTAATTGACCGAGATTTCCATTTTGTTGTTAAAGAATAAAATAGAGATGTGAGTAATGTGACTCCGTAGTTAATCCATCTTTCTCTCGATTTCTGATTCCCACAATGATTTCATCTCTTTTGAAGAGCTAAGTAATTCTTTCAAAGTCCCAATGCTGTCAATTCTACCATTTTTAAGTAAAATTATTTGATCTGCTTTCTGTAACACAGATTTTCTATGAGAAGAGATTAAAAATGTGGAATTTTTTCGCTTAAATACTCGGGACCAGAATTTCTTCTCGGTATCTACATCCAAAGCACTACTAATATCGTCTAAAATAAACAATTCTGAATCGTGGATGAACATTCGAGCTGCAGCTACTCTTTGTTTTTGTCCCCCAGATAATTTTACACCTTTGGGTCCTATCAGTGTATCAATCTTTTGTTCAAAATTCTGGATTTCCTTATCTAATATCGATAATTCAAGAGACCCTTGAATATCGATTGATTCTTCTGGTAATCCTAATGTTATATTTTGTTTTATGCTCTCAGAAAATAAGGAAGGAATCTGGCTAGTATACGAACTATGTGGAGGTACGAAAAATGTTTTTAAATTAACGATTTTTATATTGTTCCAATAAACTTCTCCTTCAGAATCGTACAATCCTTGTAAAGCTCGTAGGACGGTTGTCTTTCCCGACCCTATTTTACCTGTAATCACATTTAGTGTGCCTTTTTTCAACGAGAATGAAATATCTTTTATACCGTGTGTACTATTTGGAAAATAATATGTTAGATTAACCACGCGTAATTCATCCAAACCGTATTCCACTGGCGTAATTGCTCTAATTTGAGGATATTCTTTGTCCAAATAAATTTCTCCATCTTTTACTACTGCGATTGGATCAGAGTTCATTATTCTCGCCATCCGATTATAAGACACTCCTGCTCTCTGTAATGTCGCTATTAGATTCCCCAATGAACCAACAAATCCCGTTAACCATCCAATTAGAAAAGTAAATAAATAAATATTCCCGACAGTAAAGTTTCCACTGTTAAGCTCACTTCTAATTAGAAGAAACATAATTCCTATCGAGATACTTGAAACAACTCCATACATTGAGCGTACCGATTCTAATAGAATGGCATCTTTCACAGCGACATTTTTTCGCTCTCTATTCAAAGAATCAAATTGCTTAAGAATATTAGACTCCGAATTGGTGACTTTAATCGTGCGAATGGATGAAAAAAATTCATTTATTGCTCCAGTCACCATCCCTGTAGCCCTTCGGCTTGCTTTGTTTACCTCAACAATCTTCTTTTTTGCGAGAAAAACCGCTATTATTAAAGAAGCTAATGGGATCAAGATGAAAGATGTGATTTTAGCATTAATTGAAAACATAATGTAGAATGCAAAAATCGCAAAAATTCCAAAATTCACCATTTCAGCGAAAAAAACCCCAATTTCCCCAGTTGTTTCTACATCTCCTCGAAACCGGCTTATAACCTCTCCAGAGCTTTCTTTTAACGGTTCAGCACCAGGAATCTCTAGAATGCCCTCAAGCAAGTTTTTCCTGAGCAATGTATAAGATTGCCAAATGTACTTCACAATAAAAAAGATGTAAATGCTTAATGCACTGACCCGAATTGCAAATGTTACGGGTATGAGGGAAATTGCTCCATTAATACCAAATTGGAAAAAAGATTCAAAATTCTGAAGTTTATTGAAAACGTCTTGAATTACTAATGCAGTTCCTAATGGGGAAATGAAAAAGATTAAGTTAAAGAGTAGAGTCATGAAGAAGACTCCAGGTCGTGTAGAAATGAGTTTTAGGGTATTTCGTAAAACACTCATTCTTCAGATACCTCCAGTTCTAATAGTCCTGTTTTAAGTAATTGAGCGTATTTTGACTTCTCATTGTTTTCCAATATAGTTCTTTTTCCTTGTTCAATTATCACACCATTTTCCATAATTGCAATTGTGTCAACTTTGTTAAGGGTTGCTAATCTATGAGCTATTATGATAGCTGTGCGATTTTCAAGCAATTTTTCAACAGCATGATCAACAAGCACTTCCGTATAAGGATCTAAACGACTCGATGCTTCATCCAAAACAACAATCTTAGGATCTCGAAGAAAAACTCGGGTGAATGCAATTAATTGGGCTTCTCCTGCAGAAAAACTATTACTTGCACTGATCTCCGTGTCTAAACCTTTTTCTAAGCTTGTTAACCACGGGCCTAAACCCACATCATTAATTACATTAATGAGGGTTTCATCTGCAATATTTCGGTCAAATAAAGTTATATTATCTCGTAAAGTGCCTTGAAATAACTCTACAGTTTGTGTTACCATGGCAACATTTCGACGTAGTTCCTTTAACGGATACTCTTTTATGTTTTTTCCCCCAACTTGAATATTACCTGAAGTCGGATCATATAATCTAAATAACAATCTTGATAGGGTGGTTTTTCCACTTCCAGTTCTTCCAACTAACCCAACAATTGTATTCTTTTCTATCTCAAGCGATAAATTATGTAAAACCGGCTCATTTTCTTTATATTCAAATGAGATATTGTTAAATGAAATCGCTGTGGAATGATCAGAAAAAACTTCTTTACCCTTATCTTCTAATCTTGTATTTATACTTAGTAGTTCCTGAGTTCTATCAATTGCAGCATCCGCTCTTTGTAATTCTTGAATTTGAAAGCCGATATTTATAATGGGATTTGTGATTAAACGTGTGTAATCAGCGATGAGATATATCCCAGCTATGCTTAATACACCTGAAGTAAACAAAGGTTTCCCCAATATATAGACTAATGTGGTTGAAACCCCAACCACTGTGAATATGATTATACGGACAACGGAGGTTTTCATCAATGCATTACCTCCGACCTCATAATGGTGTTTAGCTAGTTTATGAAAGCCCATCATTGTATAATTTCTAGCCCCTAAAGCAAGTAAATCCTCTTTTCCCGTAATTCGTTCTTCAATATATCCATAGGTTTCAGATGCAGCTTCTCTCACGTCCGTCCAGAGCTTTACAGCTGGTTTAGAGCTTAGAACTATAAAATAGAATCCAGCAATTGATGTTGCTAAAAAGGCAAGTCCAATTATCCAATTGAGGATGAAGAATCCTATAAGGATGGAGATTATCAATAGTAGATTACGACCTAAATAGAGGATTAATGTCGAAAAGAAAGTGGAGAGCATCAAAACATCTCCATCTATTCTTTCTACCATTGAACCTGGTTTATGCTCGTTATGAAATCGCATATCTAAATGCATACAGTGATTAAGTAAATCATATCGCAGTGTGTTTGTTGAGTCCCATGCTAGATTCTGACCAATATATACGCTAGCAATAAGTAGAATCTGAGCAATGATTGCCAATGTTATATAAATTACAGCTGCAAGTATTAACGTTGAAAAATCAGTGAATAACGGATCTGATGCTGACTCAATATACCGTTTTAATATCTGCGGATTCACTACAGAGAGTATTGTACTAACTACTAGCAATATAATAAGTAACAAAAACTTCCGAAATTCTGGTTTCAAATATTCCCTTAACAATCTGAAGTATTTTCTAAATGGAATTTTAATATCTATTTTTAAAGAATTCACTACTATCAGTCAACTTAAAATTTTTCACTAATTCTAGGTGATAGTAAAAGAATTTTTTATAGGTTCCTTGTGTTCTCTATGTTTCCATTACATAAATTAAGTTCGATTAAATATATAAAAAAAAGATTCTTTCTATGTGTTGGGAGAAATAAAAAGGAAAAAATTAATGTTTTTTGAATAGAGGATCAAACTGAATAACTGTGTAATATTCTTGTAAATCTCAAAACCTAAACATTTCATCTAAAATTTTAAAAGTTCAGTGAGTGTTAATGTAATGGAAATGTAATGGAAAATAATGACATACCATGGATAAATAATCCAGAAGACATTCTGGGAATAGGGCTTAAAAATTTACTTAGCTATTGCTGTAATGACTCCAAATTTCATAAAGAAGTGGAAGTGCTTAACCAGAAGATAATCTTCGATTTTGAAGACTTATACTCCGTTTCGGTCTTCTTTCAGAAACCAACAATTGAGATTACACCCAATACTGAAGAAAAGAATATTTTACGCTTAAAAATGTCACTAAATACGCTAATAAATATCATGAAAGGAAAGTATTCGATAATCGGGGCATTTTTACGAGGTAAAATTAAAATCTCACACTTGTGGAAACTATTGACTATCATCAGATTGCTAAGAATATTGCATCCTGCATTAAAAAAAGCGACGGAGCGTGCTGAAGAGTATGGAAGATAGAGATAGGATCAAAAAACAGTTAATCAAGATATTTGGAGCAGATTCTGTTTCCGATAAGCAGCATGACCTATATATGTATAGTTACGATGCAACTGAAAGTGAAGCACATAATCCCGATTTCATCTGTTTAGTAGAAAACTCGGATCAAGTAGTTCAAGTAATAAAATTAGCCAATAAATACAAAATTCCATTAGTTCCCTACATCACAGGAAACAATATCGGTGGACTTACGATTCCGGTTAATGGAGGGATAATTTTAGACTTCGGAAAGAAAATGAATAAAATTATCCATGTTGACGAGACTCAGATGTATGCAATATTAGAACCAGGAGTGACATTTGGGCAATTAGATGCCTATCTGAAAAAAAACCACCCTAAATTGCGATATTCTTATCCGTTCGCCCCACCATTCAGTGGTGTGGTGGGAAACGTCATACTCTCAGGAATGAATAATTTGAGTACAGCTCATGGTTCCATGGGAGATTGGATTAATGGTCTAGAATGTGTTTTACATAATGGTTCTATTGTGAGAATTGGATCGTGTTTTACCAAAGAATTTCAAAAGGATAATTGGTACTCAAGATATCCAATGCCTGATTTGATGGGATTATTTGTGAATTGGCAAGGAATGACTGGAATCGTTACGAAATGTGCAGTTCAATTGTGGCCTAAGAAAAAAATTAACACCTTTCTCATCGCTATGGCATATGGGATTGATGCAACTGCTGCAATTATTCGTGATTTCGGCAGAACGGAATTAATCGATGACCTCAGCGCAGTTTCAGTAGAAGTAGCGAAAATGAGTCTAAATTTTCCTATGCCAAAGAAATGGGATTTTGAGCCTGATTATGCAGTTCTTATTCCTATTTCAGCCCACTCAGAAAAACACCTCCAAATAAAGTTAGAACTAATACAAGATGTGGTTAAATCTATAAATGAACGAGTTGAACGAAATATCATTATAACAGATTTCGACTATCTTTCTGCAATATTGGGTGAAGGGGTCAGGTGTTTTGCAGACCTTCCTGATGTTGTGATACCCTTGGTCGAATACTCAGGATTAACTTGGGTGGGAAGTTATGCTCCTACTCCAAACCTTGAAAAATTAATGGAGGAAGGAGAAAAGATCTTCAAAAAATTTGAAGTGCCAGCATTTATCTATATGAAATCTATGAAAGGTAGCCACTATGCTATATGGCGTCCAATTATTCGTTATAAGAAAAATGAAGAGGAAGGAAAAGTCCGCGAAATGTGCAAGGAATTACTTGAGATGGGATTAAAATACAACATAATTCCCTATAAAACACCTATATGGATGACCGAGTATATGAAAAAGCACGTAATAAATCCAAATTGGGTTAAACTACTCGAAGATGTAAAGAAATTCATGGACCCAAATGGAATTTTTAATCCTGGAAGATGGAGTGTTTAATATGATGGGGATTATGAAGAAAGAATTAATTGAGAAGTTATCGAATGCATCCAAAATTGCTCTCCCATCCTCAATTGAGCGCTGCATAAGATGTAATACATGCAAATATGCAAAAGACAAATTCTTTGAATCCTGTCCATCAGGAGAGAAGTTTTTATTTGAATCTTTTTGGGCATCTGGCAGGATTAAAATAGCGCGAGGAATATTAAATGGAGATATTCCCATATCTGAAGAATTATATGATGCAATTTTTGCTTGCCCCACTTGTGGAGCATGTGAAGTCTCATGCCAAGCCCCGCATCAAGATACAATTGTAAATATAATTGAAAGTTTGAGAGAATTAATTGTAGATTCCATTGGCTCTCCTGAACCTCAATCCAACATTTTTGAACGGGTAGAAGCAAAGAATAATCCCTATAATGAGCCACATTTCGATGTGGAAGAAATAAAGAAGAAATATCTTCTACCAGACAATGCTGAGATTGTATATTTTATTGGTTGCACATCCAATTATAGACAAGAGGCGATTAAAGATGCTTCTCTGTCTGTGTTAAAGAAATTAGAAGTAGATTACACCGTAATTAACGAGTATTGCTGTGGTTCTCCTCTGATCCGCACTGGACAGGTGAAAAATATTACGCATTTAATGCAGCATAATGTGGATGAGATCAGACGAACAGGTGCAAAAATCGTCATAACGTCTTGTGCTGGATGTTTTCGAACCCTCTCAAAAGATTATCCCAAGTTTAATTATGAGTTTCCTGAAGATATTCGCATCATGCATTCCTCGCAATTCTTAAAGGAGTATTTTGACGATAATATTATTGATTTGCCCCAGTTAGGTGATTTGAGTGTTACTTATCATGATCCCTGTCATCTGGGAAGACACATGGGAGTATATGATACTCCTCGAGAATTAATGAGAAAAATTCCAGGTTTATCTTTGGTGGAAATGGAACGGAATCGTGAGCTTGCTTGGTGTTGTGGGTCTGGAGGAGGTGTGAAAATTGGATATCCTGAATGGGCACTGGAAGTTTCGGGGAAACGAATAGAAGAAGCAAGAAGGACTGGAGCAAATACAATTGTCTCTACATGCCCTTTCTGTAAAACAAATCTTCAAGATGCTGTCGACGCAGAACATTCACAGATGAAGGTCATAGATTTAATCGAGATATTAGACAAATATCTACCGTGAGCTGACTAAATAGTGGTAAATCTTCAAGAAATCCGAACTTTCATAGAAGAACAAAAATTAAAGAATGGGATATATTCAGTTTGGAATGAGAGAAAACCAGAAAAAGTAGAGTTCTTGAAGGTAGGAAAGCGAGTATGGGATGGAGTTATGCTCAAGGAAGATGTGGGATTTGAACTTGGTTCCCCTGATTTTCCTATGGTTAAAACTTTTCTTACGCAGACAGAATCTTCAAGTATTCATAATATGCGCATTACACTTATTGGACAAGATATTCCTGATATTTTGGAAACAAATCCCGAATTTGGAATTCTTTTCCTAATTAGTTCAAGTTCTCTTTCACCTTCTGATTATCGTAAATTAGAGAGAACCACAATATTATCCAATTCGATTGAAGGAGTATTTGAAAAACAAGTAGGACGTAAATCTTGGTATCAAATATCCACAGAATTGTTGAAGCGTAAGCTAAGTTTCTATCATATAGGATCAGCACTAATTCAATTGATAAAACAAGAATTTCATGAGAAGATCGATGCTATCGAGGAAATTATTGTTGTTAATAATAATCTTCTGTTAGATTATTTTCGCGAGATACATAAAGTATCCAGAATTGAATCAATTAAGCGCTTTCAAGAAAAAATTAAAACCATCCAAAAATTACGACCTGATTGCGATTTTGAAAATGAATGTAATGTATGTGATAACCGAGAAATTTGTGATCAGATACGAGATGTGATTGCTAAACGAAATGAAATGAGAAGAATGAAGAAATGAAAAAAAATATTAGGACCATCGCAGTTACAGGAAAAGGAGGAGTTGGTAAGACTCTTTTTACTTATTTTCTATCCAAACAATTGATCGAGTTAGGAATTCACCCCCTTTTGATTGATGCAGATCCAACAATGAGTCATTTACAAAATTTGCTAAACTTAACCGATTCATCAAACACTTCCATAGAATCAATCCGTAAACGAATCATTAAGGTTGCCATTCAAGGAGAAGAAGTTGAGAAACAGAGAATTGCCGAAAATATTGTTTCAATCATATCCCAATCCATCATTAAAACTGAACAATTCTCTCTGCTTGTAATGGGACAACCAGAAAAAAAAGGTTGCTTTTGTGCATCTAATGCATTGTTACGCGATGTGATATCAAATGTGATTTCCCAAGATTATGATGTCATTTTGATTGATGCGGAAGCAGGTCTTGAACAAATCCACAGGCAAGTTATGGGAGAAATCGATTATCTCATTATACTTAGCGACTATTCCATGCGAAGTGTAGAAACTGCAAATTCAATTGCAAATTCAGCAGACAAATTCATTGATTATAGAAAGATTGGATTGGTGATCAATAAAAAAATGGCTGAGTTTGATAATAAATTTCTAGCAAAAATCGAGGAGACCGGGATCCCAATCCTTGGAGAAGTTCCATTTGATGAGAGTTTAATGAAAGCTGAGCAATCAGGCGAATCGCTTAATTTACTTAAAAATAATAGCCCAACTGTTAAAGCCATTAAAAATATCGTTCATAATTTATTTGATACTGCTTGAAATCCAATTTAGCATGAATATAAATTAAGAATGATTTTTTCTGACTACTTTAAACGCTTCATCCGCCACTTTTAATGTGATTTCGATGTCAGATTCAGATAAAGCGCAATT
>JAEOUK010000402.1 GCA_016839385.1 Promethearchaeota archaeon | reverse complement strand
ACTTCTTACACCATTCGTGGTGCACAGAAAAAACAGTGGAAGGAAATTCATGCTGAAATTCGGGATGCACAAACAAGAAAATCCTCTGGTCTGCAATATGACAAGAAAGGTGATAAACAAGCTAGCCGGGTAAAAATGTTTGTAAAATTACCAGGATGGATACGTCGTTGGTATTTAAGAAGAGCAATGAGAGATCCCCACCAAAAAAAGCAGTTTATGGGAACTATAGGCTTAACTTCAATAGGCATGTTTTTAGGAGAGGAAGCTGGTAATCCAATCGCTATCACACCTAATACATTGAGTTTTCAAGTTGGTGGAATAGATCGGCGACCACGATTTATAAACGGGGAGCTAAAAGATCGAGAATTTCTTAGCGCTTGTTTTGCTGTTGACCATGTTGTAATCGATGGAGGTCCAGCAGCTCGTTTCATCCATACATTTCGGCAAATGTTTACAAAAGGACATGGAATAGATTTTTCCGAACCACCAAATGCACCTATAAAAAAAGAATAAATAATAAATTCTCTATTTTTCTTTCTTTTCTAGCACAATTACAGCATCCACAAAGAGCTCAAATTCATCTTTTTCATCTAACTCAAGAAGTCTTACTTTTTCAACCTCACCCTCTCCATCAATTTTTAAGACTTCAGATTGAGTTAAGACTTTTACTGTAGACGTTTTCAATTTCTTTTTCAATGCAAGATTATCAGTTTTAATCGCAGTTTCTTCAGTAACAAGAATCACTCGATTAGTGTGATCTGTTAGTTTCAATGCAATTTCAACACTCTTATCACCATTAAATAGAATTAGAGTTCGTAATCCATCAAAATCCTCGTATTTATCTACGTAATTGTAGACACCTTTTCCTTTGAATTCTTCTAAGCCTACTATTGTTTTACTTAATGCTGCAATCTTCTTTGCAACTTCACTACTCGCACAAGCAGATACGAGCTCGGGTTCATCTGGTAATTTATTTCCAACTCGAAATCCGTCCCTCCAATTATCAATCGCTTTCTTTAATGCATCTGCAGCAAGATTTGAGCAATGCATTTTAATTGGGGGCAAGCCATCTAACTCTTCTGCCACATCCGCTCGGGTGACTTTATATGCTTCATCTAGAGTCTTTCCTTTTACCATTTCGGTGATCATGGATGAAGTTGCAACAGCGCTACCACAACCGAATGTTTCGAATTTAATATCAACAATCACGTCATTTTGGACACGTATATACATATCCATCAAGTCACCACAAACTGGGTTGCCAACACGACCCCAACCAACATCATCTCCAAGTAGATGTCCTTGATTTCGTGGATGTCTAAAATGGTCCATTACTTTGTCAGTATAGTTTGTACTTTTCATTTTCTTATTTTCCCTCCTTCCATAAAGGAGATAATTTTCGTAAACGTGCAACAACACCTGGTAGTACTTCAATCAGTTTATCTATATCTTCTGATTTTGTAAATCGACCAGGGGTGATTTGAAGGCTACCATGGGCTTCCTCATGCAGTAAACCTGTCGCGATTAACGTATGTGAAGGTTCCAGTGTCTTCGATGAGCAAGCTGAGCCTGTAGCAATTGCTATTCCTTTGTCTTTTAGTGATAACAGAATACTCTCACCCTCTATTGCTTCAAATCGGAAATGAGCATTATTTGGTAATCTTTCTGTGGGATGCCCATTGATGTATGATTTAGGGATTAGATTTGGGATTGCACCAAACAATCTATCTCGGTAGGATTGTAATTTTTTGACCTCTTCATCCATTTCTTTCATCATGATTCGTGCAGCTTCTGCGAATCCTACAATTCCCGGGATATTTTCTGAACCGGATCTTAGACCATGTTCTTGACCTCCTCCGATAATTAGTGGGTTAACTCGGAATCCTTTTCTCAAATAAAGTGCTCCCACTCCACGAGGACCATAAATATCATTAGAAGATAGTGATAGGAGATCAATATCATCTCTTTCGACGTCTATATGAACAGTAGATTCAGCTGCAACTGCGTCAACATGAAATGCGATATCTTTTTCGCGAGCAATTTTTCCTATCTCTTTGATTGGTTGTAATGTTCCAATTTCATTACTTGCATATCCCACAGAGATTAAAATAGTGTCATCACGGATCCGAGACTCTAATTTACGCATCATTATTCTACCGTATGTATCTACCGGTATTTTTGATACTTCGAATCCCTCTCGTTCTAAGTATTTTGCAATATTATGAATAGAGATGTGCTCTACTTCTGAGATAATTATATGTTTTCCTTTCTTTTTATTTCGCAACGCGTAACCAATTAGTGCAAGATTATTAGATTCAGTTGCCCCAGAAGTAAATATAATTTCATTTGGTTTAGCATTGATAAATTTGGCAATTGTTTCTCTACTTTCATCCAAGATATTTGTCGCTGTATCTCCAGTTCCATGAAGTGATGATGGATTACCGAATAATTCATTAAAATACGGAAGCATCGCGGAAACAACTCTAGGATCCACGGGTTTTGCACTTTGATAATCTAGATATACATCTTCACAAGCAAACTTTTCAGTCATAATCGTTTTCAATCTTCATTTTGTTTTTTTTTATTTAGAACCACATAGTACCTGCAGCATCCAATACAAGATCGTTTAAAGTACCCGCACCCACTATTTTAAAACCGGGATTTAATTCTACTTTATCCCATCCTAACATTTGTTTAGAAGCTTCACAAACCATGATTTTTATTCCCATGTTAAGACATTGCTGTTGCATCTCATATACCGAGGGAAAATTACCCATTTTTATGCTTTTTGCAGTATCGCCTTTAAGAATCCGTAATCCTTGCCCAAGATAATAGATAACTGCGTCTACATCCATTGCTTTTGCAGTTTTTGCAAGAACTAATGGGGAATATTGGCGTTCTGGATCGTCACTTGTCTGAACATATAACAGGAACTTATCTTTTGGCATCTTTTTTACATCTATTTTATTTTTTTAATGAGAAATCTGAATTCTCCATCATTATCCTCGAATTTCACTAATTCATGTCCTGTTCGGTTGATTAACGCTTTGATATCGCTGTCCGAAGCTGGATCATCACTTAATACTTCTAATATTTGTCCCACTTCTATTTGATCTAATGCAGTTCTAGTATTAAGTAAAGGCATCGGACAAAACAATCCAATGCAATCGATAGTTTTGTCGATTTTAATATCAGTAACCATTTGATTACCACTCACATTTTAGTGTTCGTAAATTCATTTAACCCCGATCGTTCTCGACTAAAGGATTTTTTTGAGAATAAATTAAGAAAAAAAAGATTCAAAAGTGTTTAAGTTTTTTCTAATAATATTTGTGTAGTAAAATACTCGTATCGAATTTTAGAGGAGTAGATTAATTTATCCATCCTCGAGCTTTAACTCGTGCTAGAAGTTCCCGATCTTTTTCACTTCTCCTTTTCTTCAATACTTTGGATTCTAACCAATACCACAAGATACCCCATCCAAATGT
>JAEOUK010000401.1 GCA_016839385.1 Promethearchaeota archaeon | reverse complement strand
TTATCGAGGAAAAAAAGCAAATGTTAGGGGAGTTTAAGGAAAAACTGGAGATAACTACGCAAAAAAATAATGTACTATCTGAAATATCCAATCTTATTCCACAACTGAAAAAATGTATTCTAAATAAAGAGATCGATAATGCGGTTTCATTATATAATCAAATCTCGCTATTATACAAAGAAATCAATGAGGAACCTTCTGAATCTCATAATGAAGTAATTTTCGCATATTATACCTTCTATGAGGAATGGGAAAAGAGCCTGTAAGATAGAAAACAAAATAAAGAAAAAATAAAAAATCGAATATAGTTGACTTATTCTGTCTTAATCCAACCCTTGGATTTCATTATTGCTAACTGTTTTTGAGAAATTCTCTTTTTTGTGCTTTGCCTTGAATCCCAGAAACGTTTTCCTGCTAAATACCAGAGGGTTCCAATAGTAAATGTTAAAATCACATTTAATGGGTAAAACCACAAGTAATTATAGTGTCTAGATGTCCAAGTTCCCAGAGGGATACCAAAACTCCACCCGAATATCAAAAACAATCCGTATATTATGGAGAAATAAAATATTTGGGTCATTAAAATATGATATGTCGCTCTGCTAATTGTGGATATGAATCTAAATTGTTTTCCCACGGGAGACTTAGGGAAAATATTCATAAATAACATCACTATCAACGCACTCCATGGATAAACCCATAGATTATAATCAAAAACTACCCATCGTGTGAATAACGGAGGTCCGTTTTCTGTGTATGTGGTGATAATATATGCGAGGCTTGCTAAGCCAAGAAGCCAGATAATAATATTTTTTGGAGCATCCCATCTATGATCTACAGATAAGAATAATCCCAAACCGATTGCAGACATTAATTGAAATGGTACAAATGTAAAGAAATTTGCACGCCAGTCAAACCCGTTCTTCACGACGAACATTGTTAGGGTGAATTGATATGCTGCTTCAATTACATAGCAGATTAAAAGTCCAATCCAATACATCCATTTTTTCGCATAAAATAACCAGTAAAAGAATGGGAATATTAATATCAACAGAAATAACATGGGAACGAACCAATTCCCAGGTCCCCAAACAGGTAGGATTAATGCAACTTTAAGCCACCAGTTTCGCATATCGGGAATCGTTCCAAAAAGTTCCAAACTTGGAAATACTTCAACATATACTCTGAATATTATTGATAAACCATATATAATTGCAAAAGGAACCACATATCTCCTAATCTTAGGTTTGAAATACCAATTCCATGAATATAAACTCCTAAGGGATTGATCTTTTCTTCTGGATAGGGATTTTCCCCAATTAAATCCAATAATTACCATAAAAACAGGGATTGCAATGCGTTGCCAAAATCTAGCATACCATTGTCCAATAATATCGTGAGGTAATGAATGATCTAAAATAACTAACACCATCATCAACACTTTTAATAAATCAATCGACCAGAAATTATTGGGATCTGGGGCAAGTTTATCAATCTCTTTGAACGAGTCTTTCTTCTCTCTTACTCTAACATCTTCCATCGTTTTGCATACTCCTAATTGTACAATAACACAGAACTTTTGTAATAAAACTGTTCAGAATTTTTATAATTTTTGAATTCAGAAAATCAACTTTTTTATTTTTATGATGCCCGTTCCAGCAGTAAAATCAAAGATAAAATTCTCTGCTCCAGGGAAAATATCATTTTGATAAGGAGTGTAAGGTCCTGGTATTTCAACATCACTTGATATAGTGCCTGTAGAGGTGATTGCACTGACTTGAAATCCTGTCATATCATTAAATTTATATCGCATATCAACGGTTCCGGAATCTGTTACAATGTTGAACGTAGCATTGTTAGTTCCCTCTAGAGTCGATTGATCAATTTGAAAATCAATTGTTCCAGTTCTACTTGTCATATTCCACAAGTCAATAGTACTGAGTAATTCAACCGCATCGATATTGATATCTAGAGTTCCATCAATAATGTGAGTATTTAATAAAGGGGTGTTTATTGCAGTATTATCTCCAAATTCAATAGAAACATCTCCCGTAGTTGAGTATACATTTAATTTACTGATTACTGTTTGGGTTAATACTGAATCAAATACTAAATAGATGTCGCTGGTTACAGTTGTGATATTATACTTACTAATCATATCCGCACGAATTTTGATGTGTAGGTTATTGTAAAATGAGCGTGGATCACTTTTATTATATAAAGCTGGTGCATTATAGGTAATATAAACGGTATCGTCTATTTCAGAATCGGTGAAATTCGTTACATCATCGATATTTGCAGATCTTTTTCCATAAAATCGATTTTCTGCTACAAATACATATTCTAAGCCTTCTTCGTAACTTACATAAACATTACCCTCATCGTTGAGTATTTGTAGATCAACAGTAGTGACATTATCAGAATTATAGGTATATTCAATTTTATCAATAAGAGAATATCCAAAACGAGCTTCAGATTGAGTAAGGATAATCGCAGTCAAGGTTCCAGCAGTAATAACTATAGCACTAATAATTGAAATTAGTATAATTTGCTCCTTCTTAATTTTAGCCATAATATTCCCTTATTTTTGTATAATGTGATCTATAAACGATCTCTTTAATTTTTGACTGTTTAATTATCTCAGTAAAAAGAAAATATATCTTTATTTCAATGATTATGTTCTTACTGTTTTTGAAAATAAAGACAAGTCATGCCATCCAATTAAATAAACAGTAACGAGAACAGTCGAAATTAGAAATACAATGGGACTGAATAACCAAGTTAAGCTAGGAATTAGATAGAATAATCCTCGAATCCCTCCCATCCAATGAGTCTGTGCGGCAAGAAAAGACTTTTGCATCAATTCATACGTATTCTCAAAAATATCCTCTCGTTTCTTCATGTTTGCGGTAATTAAAAATTGACTTCTTTGCAGCATACGTACACTTAAGATGAAACTAATCAATGAAAGAATAGAAATGATCGTTATTAGGGAAATCTGCATGTGTCCCACTAAAATTGAGTAGCTTCCTAAAAACTCTGTTGAATCTTCGATAAAAGTCTTTGGAAACAATCCAAGAATGAGACTTAAAAATAACAACAATGCAGAAATAAAAATCGAATTTGCCATTATCGAGTTACGTATGGTCTGAACAGTGACGATATGAGAAAGATCATCGATACGTGCATCTACCCAATCCTTGTATATTCGTGTTAGCATCTTTCGATTATAGAGTTTTCCTGTTTTCCTGCAAATTAACATCAGAGTAATATAAACTACAATACAGAATATAAACACAAAGAAAGAAGCTTCATTCCACCCAAACATAACACTCATGATAAGACTAGATTCCGAGATTAATTAATTCTAACCTTTGATGTTGTGTGATGGGATTTATTCGATGATCTTAATTAGGTCTCCATGTTTTAGTGCCTGCTTTTTACATTCACAAGTTTTACTAGATCGCCAACATTTTGGACATTCTTCATTTGGGCAACCACAATGATGATAATGTTTAGGTGCAATAAGAATTCCGCATCCGGAGCATCTAGAACCTAAATTTTCTCCAATTAAAGATATCATTTTTCTTTGGTACCACTCTCCCCCTATCTTAACGTGAGTATATTCACAAGTATCTGTGGTACCATCCATTTCATGACCGCAATATGGACACTTTGCCATTTTTTTCTCCTCATCAGTCATTTCTCAAAGATATATTTATGTGTTCGTATTTCTCATATTTTTTCTATTATATTCTTTATTAATTTAGGTATAATTAGTAGCCATAGACCAAGTTTTGAGTGACTTGTGGTTATAATTGAGAAAAGTCCATTTTGTGACAGATGATTTAGTAGTCTAATTGGGTAAAGAAAATGATAATTGGTTTTAGTTTCAATTCGAACTAAGGTAACATCAGAATTTTTCATACCATGCGTAATAATATTTGAATTTGAGAGGATTGCGGTATAAATGCCAATATTCTCCTGTATCCTGTCTTCAGAAAAACCAAGAAGTTGTCCAATCGGATTGAATAGAACATCCTTAATATAAACACATCCCGAATCTACATCAAATGAGCGACTACCACCAAAATAATTACTAAGAAGGGAGCTTACTTCAAGATTTTTCTTTCCAAAACCTTTGGGTTTGTTGAATTGAACAATTTCTTGAGAATCTGCACTATATAGCTTAGTTTTGATTGAAGATAGATAAGTGATGATTGTATCTAATGGTCCAGCAATATTTTGAATCATATTCTTTAAATCGGAATTAGGTTGCGTTAAAATTTCAAGAAAAAATGGACAATATTCTTCACTTTGTTCAAAGAATAATGGAATTATGGTTATTAATCCATATTTGCATTCGACAACTACCAAATCCCACATTGAAACATGGATTAGATTTACTAATCGAAATATTTGAGAAGAACTGAAACTGATATTAGATATGTTTTCCTCTATTATTTTAGGTCGAGTTTTAATATTTTTTCCGTTATGATCTATTAAACTTACTCTTTCAATCCCAATTCC
>JAEOUK010000400.1 GCA_016839385.1 Promethearchaeota archaeon | reverse complement strand
GGACAATTTTTGATCCCGCTGTAGTCACGGATGCAACTCGATTCGGCATAAAAATGTTAATGTTTATACTACCAGCAATTGCATTATCAATTGGTATTATCTTCATGCTGATTTATCCTCTACACGGTGAAAAACTCGTGGAAATGAACAAAAAACTTAGCTCTTTACATGAACAGAAAAAGCAAGATGTGAGAGCGTGAATTGCTCCTTTTTTTTATTTTATTAACTGAATATTTTTTTCAATTTCTCAGCTGTTTTACTAGCTAAATCCATATCTGGAAGTACCATGTTTGGTAATCGGGAGAATGGAATCATTTCCACGGTTATGGGACCAGTAAATCCAATTTTTCGTAATGCTGTTTTCACATTTTCGAAATTTACATCTCCTTCTTCCAGATCATCTCCAAATCCGTGCAATACTCCTCCGCAATCTTCCCGTTTAAAATTTTTAATATGAACTGCTTTGATTTTATCTCCCAGAATTTCAATCCAATGTTCCGCATATCCGCTCATTGTGGCATTCCCAACATCAAAATAACTCCCAATAAAATCCGAGTCAAATTGCTCAAGGAACATTTTCAGCTCCATTGGAGAAAGTAAAAATTTATTCCAAACATTTTCCAGACAGATTTCTACACCACATCTTTTAGCTTTTGGTAGAAGTTTCTTCAAACTTTTTGTTGAATTTTCCCAAACAGTTTTATAAGGAATAATAGGTCGAGAATCATCCCATGCAACATCAACTGCACCAGGCACAACTAAAATCTTTTTCACACCTAACCAATGTGCTACTTCGATGTATTTTCGCGTAAAATTTAATGCTTTTTTTCGTTCTGTTTCATCATCGGAACCAAGAGAACATCCCCAATAATACCCCGTCGCTAGTGTGTTCAATCCTATATTTTGTTTAAAGGCATATTGAGCGATTTTTTTGCATTCTTTTTCAGTAATATCCTCTTTCAAGCAATCTCCAAAGGTTAATTCGATCCCATCAAGTCCCATCTTTTTAGCATCATCAATTGCATCATATGCAGTTTTATTTCCATCGAAACCTCCTAATACCCAGTAATTGATTGCTTTATAGAAACCATTAGTATCGAGTACTTCTGGCTTTTTACATTCATATTTCACTTCTACTGTTCGATTGAGGTTGATAGACTTTTCCTCGGCTTCAATTAATCGAATAGAATCAATTAATTCATCTAAAGTAAAAAATTCATCTGGTTTTGTGTTATTTTTAACGCAATCTAAGAAATAATCTAATTCTACATGCCATCCAGTAGGTTCATTTACAGATGCCGGTGTGGGTTCCTCAATTTTTCCGCTTTCATAAATGATTTTGAATCCAGATTCTGAAAGTCGGATAGTGCCTTTTTCACAGATAATTTGGAAACTCATTTCGAATGGAGTACCCTTTGCAGGAGCCCATCCTCCTTCCAATGTTACCAGGGGGCCATCTACGTACTCAAAACGTGCAACTACCTGATCTAATCCTGAATCAGTGCGAAATCCCCGTAAACCAAATGCAGTCACTGTTTTTGGACGCCCAAATAGATATCGAGCAAAATCCACATCGTGAATGTGAAGATCTAACAGTGCTCCTCCACTATTTGCAGAATTCATAAACCAATTGTTCCAAGCATCTCCACTAATATTTGGGGATACCCGTTTGAACGTTGCACTTACAACTTTTCCAAGAGCACTCGATTTTATCGCTTTATACGCATATTGATATTCGGGCCAAAAACGGATGCACATACCTATCATGAGGAATTTTTCAGAGTTTTTAGCAATCTGCACGATCTCCTCTGCTTCTGCTGAGGTACGTGCAATTGGTTTTTCGCAAATTACATGTTTGCTTGCTTCTAATGCAGCAGAAATATACTTTTTATGCAAAAAGGTAGGTGCACAAATATCTACGACATCAATAGTTGGATCTTTGATAAGGTCAAGACCATCCGTATATGTTTTAATTCCCATCATATCGACTGGTTTACTATTATCTCCTCCCCCAATATTACCAATAACAGAGGACCAATCTCCTTTTAACTTATCTTCATTTACATCTGCTACTGCTACTACTTCTGACTTGTCGTTATTCTGGTAAATACGAAAGTGGGTGGTTCCCATGAATCCGAGACCAATGATTCCAACTCTAATTTTTTTAGACATCCAACATCATGTTAAAATTACTGAGTAATAGCATGATATTTGGGGTTTGATTTAATTTTGTGTTAAACGAATCTTCCGAATTTGCCCGAACTGTCCATTTCTGGAAGTTTGAAATAAAAAATTAAGTGAACAGTGTTTATTTTATATCCTAAAGAATGCTTTGATTGAATTTTTCCACTAAAAAAAAAAAAAATAAAAAAGAATAATTTTATTATCTTCTGCCTTCGGGTTTGGGTTGGAAAGTATTTGCCAAAACTTGCTTCTTCCAGCCTTTTGGAACGGATCCTGTATCAGCATAGACAAAGAGGGCTGTATTATAAACCTGGTTAGCTACATTGAAGATGAGGTTTACAATTATTAAGTAGACTATTGCCACAATTACTAATGTAATTCCCAACCATAATAAACCTGGATTCGAAGTAACACCGAGATAGATAACATAGCCACCTAAACCTCCTAATAAAATGAAAACTAGGAATCCTATAAAGAATCGCATTAATCATAGTCCAAAATTACGTATAATTGACTC
>JAEOUK010000399.1 GCA_016839385.1 Promethearchaeota archaeon | reverse complement strand
CATTAATGTCATAAAAGCAAATGCATTCCCCGTATTCCCAAATTCTAAAAATGGAACTCCTTCAATAGCACTTGATTTAAAACCTATTTGTTTACCAATAGCTGCTGCCATTCGCGGGTCTGTAGCATATAGCGCTGCTTTCCGAACATCTGCAGGATCAATTTTTAATTTCTCAAATAACCCTTTAAATGCTGCAAGCATATTCCGACTATATCCAAACAGCCCCTCATGTTTTGATTCGAATTGTCGAACATAATTATCCAATTCTGCACGTTTCCACGGACCAATCGTGTTATCGGCAGTAGAAGAATACCCCATGATTGATAAAACGACATTTTTATTACCTATAAGAAATGCAGCAGCACCATCCCCATATTGATATTCATACATAGATTCCGGCATTGGTTTTTGCTCATCTGCAGCGATAACTAGAATCATATTTGCATTTCCTGCATGAATGGTTTCATAAGCTCTTGCTAGAGCGATGCTAGAACCTCGAGTGGAATCTGTAACATCCATTGTAAGAATATCATTACGTAGATCAAGTGTGTTTGCAATCACAGTAGCACAAAGTTTCTCAGTGTAGGGCGGAGTCGTAGAAGCGAAATACAGACCATCAATACTGCTCGGATCTAATTCTCCTAAACAATCTAATCCTGCCTCTACTGCCATTGTAATGGAGTCTTCATCGTTGTTTGATACCGAAATCCCCCCGGGGATTGATGGAAAATCCCATGCTTCTGCAATTAATCGACGTTCCAACAAATATTTCGGCATGTAGGCACCATATCGTACAATTCCTATTTCAGCCATCTTGATCATTTTTCATACAGTTTTTTAGTTGTTCTTTTTGTGGATTATTAAAACTGATCTATATACGAAAACTAGAGAATGTGAATTCCCGCAAACTCTGTTTTTAGAAAATTTTTTTAATTTTGATACTTTATCCTAAAAATCGACTGAACGAAAAGAGTTTTCTATGAAAATCAACATTATTGAATCTAAACACAATCCTTTAATCAATAGACGAGAAGTTCACTTCAAGGTGGAACATCCTGAATCAGGAACTCCAAATCGGATTGAATTGAAGAAGAAAATTGCAGCTTTAGAGACAGCAGATGAAAATTTAGTATTTGTTAAAAACGTCAAAACTAGTTTTGGTAATAGATACGCAGACTGCCGGGCAAATATCTATGAAGATAATGAAACAGCAACAAAATTTGAACCAAAATATATAATGATTAGAAATTTACCTAAAGACCAACGGGACGAAGAACGTAAGAAAATACGGGAAACGAAACGAAAGAAGAAATAGGAGAGGAGATAGATGGCAAAGAAGAAGGCGGTAAAGAAGAAAGAGAAAAAAGGAAGAAGTCATCGACCTAACAAATCCAAGTTGTGGGAAGTGAAAGATGGAAAAGTAATACGATTAAATCGTTCATGTCCTCGTTGTGGAGATGGTGTTTACCTTGCACGACATTACAACCGCATGAGTTGTGGTCAATGTGGTTATACTAAATTTGATTCTCCATCAGATAAAAAAACTGCCCAAACTACAGTTGGGGGAGTCAAGCAAACCACGCGAAGAAGAAGAATTCAAAGATAGTTTTTTTTTTAATGATATATCTTCTCTTTTTGTTATCTTTTTAGAAATTTATCGAAAATCACATATATCACAATAAATTTTGGATATTGAATAAAACATGCGTTATTGCCTAGGTATAGAAAGCACTGCCCATACTTTTGGAATTGGTATTGTCTCATTTGATGGAGAAGTCTTATCTGTAGTAAATAGTACCTTCATTCCTGAAGAAGGGGGATTGCATCCTCGAAAAGTTGTCGAGCATCACAATAACGTATTTATGGATGTAATTGACTCTGCATTATCAAAGGCAAATCTATCTTTATCCCAGATTAATTTAATTTCTTTTAGTCAAAGTCCAGGATTAGGACCTTGTTTGCGAATCGGAGCTGGAGTTGCTAGGACCCTAGCTCAAAAATTAAAAATACCAATAGTAGGTGTAAATCATTGTATTGGTCACATTGAAATAGGTCGAAAATTCTGCAATTCGTACGATCCCCTGACATTGTATGTTTCTGGTGGAAATACCATCATAAGTGCTTTTGAGACAGAACATTATCAAATTTTTGGGGAAACACTAGATATCGCCGTCGGAAATATGATTGATATGGTTGCGAGAGATCTAGGTCTGTCCCATCCCGGGGGACCAAAAATAGAGAAAATGGCAGTTCAATCCACAAGATATCTCGAATTACCGTACATCGTAAAAGGGATGGACCTATCTTTTTCTGGAATTTACACCGCTTGTAGAAAATTGATTCAATCCCAAAGATTTGGAAAAGAATACTCTAAAGAAGATATTGCCTATTCCCTACAAGAAACAGCATTTTCAATGTTAACTGAAGTTACAGAACGAGCTTTAGCTCATACGGAAAAACAAGAAGTTTTACTAACAGGAGGAGTTGCTGCGAACAAGAGATTACAGCAAATGATCCAGTATATTGCAGAAGAGCATGATGCGGAATATTATGTTGTGCCTCTGCGATTAGCTGGAGATAATGGTGCAATGATCGCGTGGACTGGAATTCTTCAATATCTCAATGATAAGGAACATAATATTGAAGAAACAAACATAAAACCAAAGTTTAGAATGGATTCCGCAGAAATCTCATGGAGAAAACCCAATGCCAAATTTCCAGCGATTTTTCCCCATGATATTTTAATAAAAAATCCCTCTAAACGACATTACTATCGAAAAGGAGCAGAAGCTAGATTAATCCAAACTACATGGGAACATAATAAAGCATTATCGAAACATCGAATCAAAAAATCTTATCGTATTCCTCAGTTGGATGATTTAATTCGGAATCAGCGAACTTTAGGTGAAGCTCGTGCAATAATCCGTGCGAAACAGTTTAAAGTTCCTGTTCCAATGATTTTTGATATTAATTTGGTTGATGCAGTTATTACCATGTCTTTCATAGAAGGAATGCGATTGAAAGACAAAATCCCGATTTTAAAACCGGAAAAATTGCATGAACATTTTACTAATATTGGGCATATAATCGCGCGATTGCATAAAAATGATCAAATTCATGGTGATTTAACTACTTCTAACATCATTCTTACACCGAATGAGGATTTGTTCTTTATCGATTTCGGTTTAGCTTATGTATCTACCTCTGAAGAAGATAAAGCAGTTGATTTGCATCTATTTAAAAGAGTAATTACTAGCACTCACGGAGAATATTTTGAAGATATTTATCCATTTTTTATTTCAGGGTATAAAAAGGAATATGGAAAGGGAAGCAGGGTAATTTTGAAAGGAATAGAATCAGTAGAATTACGGGGGCGTTACATAAAGAAAGAAGAACGTAAAAGATAAAGCAATTAATTTATATTAATTTTTTAATAATTTCTTGTAAAGCTGCTATATATTTATTGAGTTTGGCATCTTTACTATCAGGAACAGCAATTCCTAATATTCTTTCTTCATCTATTTGTTGAATAACATATGAACCATATTCTCCTGAAATAACCGTATGCTCTACATCATCTTTTAAGAGTGTCCTTGATAAAGAGTTTAAAGCGTATACAAATGCTGATATTTTTGGTTCTTCCATAGTTGATTCAACTTTTATGGGAAGTCCTTCTTTATTGATTATTACAATAGAAAGCGCATTAGGTATTGCACGTTTTATTTGTACAAACAGATCTTCTTGAATTACAGAAGTTTCCACAATAGCTGAGATTTTCATGAAAAGATCTGTTACAGTTTGTTTCTCCTCATCAAATCCTACTAATTCCACCATTTTTCTATCAAAAATTACAGAACCGGTCACTTCTTTTGTTAATACTGAGAAGAAGATATTTTTTGATCCTTTTACCTCTGCATGAGCTATTTCTAAGCCAAAAGTTTTTCGAAACATCGTACGTGAAATGAAAATCAATGACGCAGTGATCGCAGATAACTCATGCTCATTAAAAAACTGAGTTTTTCGAAATTTTGTATAGATTTTCTTCCCTTCATGAGAGGCAATAATTAGGGCTATTATTCCACTATGATTAGCAAAAGTCTGAATTACTAGACGATCTATTTCTTCAAGGGCTTTCTCAATTTCCATATGGTAATATATCGCCTAAATGCCTAAATATCCATTTTTTCGAAAAAATTTTTGAGAATGACTGTAAAGTTCAATTATGGAGAATTTTTCTTATGAAAGTGTTCCAGTTGTACTATTAGCAGGAGGACGAGCAACTAGATTACAACCTCTATCTGATCGATATCCTAAAGCTGTTATGCCGATTGCTGGAAAACCCTTGATTGGAAGAGTTTTAGACTCATTCCGAAATGAAGGATTTGTGTATTTTATTGTTGTGGTTCCTGTAGAGTCAGTTGAAATAAAAAACTACATATCTGAATATACTCACAAAAACAATTCAGTTAAAATAACTATGATTGAGCAGACAGAACCCAAAGGGATGGTGCACGCTATCCAATGTGTGAGAAACACAACTGAATCAATATTAAAAAAAAACTCGAAAGTATATGCAAATTCTAAATTAGATCCATTTTTTATTCTGTCAGCAGTAGATGTGGTTCTTGATCAACCTGACCTTAAGAAATTAGTTCAAGTTCATGAACAAACAAATCCTGCAGCTACTCTAGCAGTTTATAAGTCCGAAGATGCATCAATGGCTGAAAGTCATGGTAATATTAAATTAGAAGGAGCTAACGTTGCAGATATTGTAGAAAAGCCTGGACCTGAGAACAGAATAGATGATTATTATTCTATACCTGTGTATATATTTTCAGAAAAATTGCATCATTATTTAGATAAAGTGGAAGAATCATCTAGAATGGAGTTGGAATTACCATCAGCAATAAAATACATGCTATCGGATAATTTAACAGTTCTAGGGGTAGAATTATGTCGAAAACATAAAATTACAAAAAAACTTGCAGGTAAATTTCATCTTACATACGTAAAAGATTTACTCCCTTTTACATTTCGTTTTCTACGAGAGGAATTTTTTGAATATACAGGGGAATATCCAACCCTTATTGAGCCTGTAGCTGCAAAATCTTGTCAAATTGGAGAAAGTGTTCTCGTCGGACCTAATGTATTTATTGAAAAGGAGTGCAAAATTGGAGATTATACAGAGATATCTCAAACCATTTTATTAGGAAATAATAATATTGGGAATAATGTTCAAATTGAAAATTCCATAATTGGTGAAAATGTGGAAATTCCAGATGGAAGTATAATAAAAGATTCACTCTTGATAGAAAATACTGAACCTCAAGACATTTAAATAAAAATTTGCTCAGACAATTGCTTATTTACTTCAATAACCACAGTATCTTATTTTCTTTTAACTGTAAAGAGATCTTCCCAATTTTAACTAAATATATTTAAGATTTGAGATCAATTATTTGTATAAACCAAACAGAACAGTGGTAACGCTAATGTCAGTTGATGATTTAAAAAAAGCCCTTGAACAAAAAGAACAGGAAATTGCTGAAATAACTACTACTTTTAATGAGTTGAAAACATCCATCGAGGGATTAAAAGCACAATTAGCCAGTAAAGATAATTTAATTACAACCTTAGAGTCGAACATTAAAGCGAAAGAGGATCAAGTTACAACAATTTCAGGTTTAATGCGGACTAAAGATCAACAAATTGAAACGATCAATCATTCATTGGCAATGAAAGACGAGCAAATCTATTCTTTAAAAAGCACTTTAGAAGCTAAAGAAAATGAAATTTTACTTTTAACCCAAAAGGTAGACAGCTCTAAAGGAATGGTTTCAAATACATTTTTGGAAGACAAAAATAAAAAAATTCAAGAACTAGAAAAAGAAATTAAACTTCTAAATTTAGATTTAAAAGCTGCTGATGATGAGGTTGAAAAACTAAAAGAGAAAATAAAGAACGCAGATACTCCAGCTAAGGGACAAATTATGATGAATTCAGTCTCTCGGGAGCAAATTATTGAATTCTTGTCAGATATGGTGTCTAGATCCGTTCACAATTTAGTTATCACTACTCCTACTATTAGTGATTTAGCAGAACTCGGATTATATGACGCTCGAACTTCGGTAAATATTAAAGCAAGTTGTAGTGTTCAACCCAGTTCAGATGATCAGGAATTATTACAGGAGTTTGAAGCTTTAGATAATGTCTCAATTCGAAATTTTGATTCGAAAGATCGATGGATTTTGCTAAAAGATAATGAAGAAATGCTGATAGCCACTATAGGAGAAAAAAGTATTGGAGCTTTCTTTTCCAACGACCATTTACACATAAAATTCTTTAATAGTTTAATGATGGAGAGTTGGCTTTTAGCAAAGAGAATAAAATAAATTGCTCAAAAATTGAGCTTTATTACAATATTTTTTTTAATCGAATCAAAGTTTTCTTAGAATTATAGGAATCGAACATAAAGATGTCGGCTTTGGCGTACTTCTTAAAGTTATCTCGGATTTCCTGCATGATAAATGGATTAACGCCTAAATATTGAATAGCCTGTCCTTTTTTGGGCATCATTATCAACACTCTAATTTTCTTCCTACCAAAACTCTTCGAAATTTCCTTCAGTTCGGAAGAAATGA
The DNA here is from genome assembly GCA_016839385.1 of Promethearchaeota archaeon. Next base: position 415 of record JAEOUK010000399.1, on the reverse strand, counting down.
TTCGGAAATCTTCTTGACTTTGTGGCATTAATTCAGGATTTTTTCTGGAAATATTTGCACCTAAATCAGTAAACATTACTACTACTGGAATCAAATCACGATTTTTCATACGTTCAGCTTTGATCATGTTTTCTGCTTTGACTAGAGCTTCAGCTAAAGGGGTATAAGAGATACCCTCAATTGAAGGAAGTTTCGCAATGATTCGATTTAAATTCGTAGTAGGGCGTTGTAAGATATGTGCATCCCGACCTTTAAAAACGATAACACTTATTTTATCTTTCTTTTTGTATCCTTCCCTATGGAGTGTTCGAATAACATCAGTCATCTGAGTTATATATCTGGCCATACTCCCAGATGCGTCCAAAATAAAGTAGAGAGAAAGCGGGGCTTTGAATTCAAACACTTTCTCGACGAT
>JAEOUK010000734.1 GCA_016839385.1 Promethearchaeota archaeon | reverse complement strand
GCTTACCAAAAAATATCAGGATATTAGCCAAAAAGGAATCGTTTTTGATATAAATGCGATAAAAAAGATACTTCCACATCGCTATCCATTCCTTCTAATCGATTCAATTATTGAGATTGAGCCTGAGAAAAGGGCTGTGGGAATAAAAAACGTTACTGGGAACGAACATTTTTTTCTGGGGCATTTTCCGGAAAAACCGGTAATGCCCGGCGTTCTGATTGTTGAAGCAATGGGACAGGTAGGTGGCGTTTTATTGCTGAACGATCGCGAAGGGGTTGAAGATAAACTAGTATACTTTATGGGTTTTGACAATGTTAAATTTCGTCGTATTGTTAAACCGGGTGACCAGTTAGTTATGGAATTACAAATGCTCAAAGCCCGAAGAAGCACATTTAAAATGTCTGGTAAAGCCTATGTTAAAGGTGAACTGGTCTGTGAGGCTGAAATGATGGCAGCCATGGTTGAAGGTCGAGGTGAAACCACATGAGCGAAATTCATCCAACAGCACTGGTCGATAAAAATGCCTTTCTTGGAGAAAATGTTTCCATTGGTCCATTTACGATTATAGAAAATGGCGTAAAAATAGGTGATGATACACATATTTCTTCACATGTGCGCATATCAAAAGGTACGACAATAGGTCAAAATTGTTCTATCTACCAGGGTGCTGTGATAGGCACACAACCCCAGGATCTCAAATTTGGTGGGGAAGAATCTTTTGTAACCATAGGAAATAATACAACTGTTCGTGAGTATGCTACAATCAATCGGGCTACCAGCGATAGCTACTATACAAAGGTAGGGAATGACTGCCTGCTGATGGCTTATTCCCATATCGCCCATGATTGTCATTTAGGAAATGGTGTTATTTTGGCAAACTCCGTTAACCTTGCCGGACATGTCATTATCGAGGATCACGCGGGCATTGGTGGATTAACTCCTGTGCATCAGTTTACTCATATCGGCACCCACTGCTTCATAGGCGGAGGATTGCGTGTCAACAAGGATGTCCCGCCCTATATTCTGGCCATGGGAGAGCCGATCCAGTTTGGTGGATTAAATGTAATTGGTCTTAAACGCCGCGGCTTCAGTGAAGATACATTAGCACAATTAAAAAATGCCTTTCGGATCATATATCGAGAAAACTTTTTATTGGAAGAGGCCATAGAAAAACTCGATAACCAACAAAATAATTGCCCGGAAGTACTTCACCTTATCGATTTTATTCAAAAAAGTGAGCGTGGAATTGTGCGCTGATTTCTCCACATATTTCCCGTTTGATTCCCTTAGAGTAATCCCTTTTGCCAGATATAGTGGTATACGTAATATGTCACTCGATTATCTATTTACACAGAAATGTGAAATTGATGATATCCCTATTCTAAGATTTTATGGATGGAAACCCTATTGTCTCTCCATTGGAAGACATCAATTCCCGACAGAGATAGATTTCGAAAGCCTAAAAAAGAATGGATATGATTCAGTTAGAAGACCAACCGGTGGTAGCGCAATCTTTCATTCAGAAGAATTGACTTATAGTTTCCTTGTACCGGGTAGGGACCTGCATCATCAGGAGATATATAAATTTTTTCATGAACAATTAAAAAGGGCCTTTCGGAAAATGGGAATTAATGCAATACTCCAGGAAAGCAACCAACCTTACAGATTAAACGAAAATCAAGAAACATTTGCCTGTTTTAATCGGTCTGCTTTTTCGGAAATACAAGTCGGGGGGAAAAAGATAACGGGAAGTGCACAAAAAATATTTAAGAATTCTCTTTTGCAACATGGATCAATACTTCTTGGTAAAAAGCATCGGAGTATTGTTAATTTTTTGAAAGTAGATCCAGCCAGTAAAAAAGCATTAGCGTCGCAACTAGCAAGCAATTCCACGGAATTATCCTCGGTCATGCATGAGCAGCCAAATATCGATACACTTACTAAACATATCCTTAACGCATTTGGAGAGGTCCCAGGTCTCCAAATTTTTACTGAAATAATAAGCCACGAGGATATCGAGAAATCCAAAATGTTTGATGAAAAATTTATAATAAGCGGATAGATCTGAAATCTGGACTAAATCACCGGGTTGCAATTATTATGCTATTCAAGTAAATTCCGCTATTATTTTATAGAGTAAACATTTTCAAGGACGGTAAACTATGAAACACTTAATGACATTGTTGGCGCTTGGAATCTTATTTTATGGTTCAGTCTTCGCGCAGAGTGATCTGGATTTTAGCAAATATTCCAATCTTGATGCAGTTGAAGATGAAGTTCAGAACGTAACAGATGGTATTCATGCCGGTATGAGTGCGCTGGACTGGACAGATGGTTCCGCACCTTCAGTACTCGGTTTAAGTGTCAGCGTGTTTACAGGATTTGGCTCATTTAAAGCCAGTGAAGAAATCGGATTACAAGACGGGGGCATAGCCCTGGGGAATGTAGGTGCACAAGTTGGTGTTGGTACGGCTGGAATCGAGGTCTACGCGAGGTATTTCCCAGAAACAGAGTTTTCTGATGTTAAGTTAAAAACCCTTGGATTTGGATTGAAATATGAACTATCGAAATTAATTCCTGCTCCGATGTTTCCTGCAATTGGTTTATATGCAGACTATAATACTTTAGATTTTGGTGTAAATACACGAAGAACAGGAACTCTGGAAGGCGGGGTTGAATATAGTACAAAAGCAGGTATCGATCTTTCTCTTTCTACAATAAATATTGGTGTAATCGTAAGTAAAAGTCTGATATTTGTATCGTTTTATGGAAAACTTGCCTTCGAAATGGGAAATTCAGATATTACTTGGAATTCAGCCGTTGCCTCCGGTGGTGTGATGCAAGGATATACAATACTACAGCAATCGCAAGAATTTGATAATAACGGCATAAGATATGGTGTCGGAATAAAACTAATGGGAATTCGAGCAGAAGTTGGAGGCCGAGGTAGCAATCTCTATCTTGGCTTAGGCTATGGCATTTCAATTTAGTATAGAGCCCCGATAGGGGCTTGTTTTTTTTAATTAGTTTTAGAAAAAATGAACATAAATCTATTTAAATACATTTTATTCGTTTTCGTTTTGGTTCAAACAAGTCTTTCTCAGAACCTCACATCATCTCTCAAAAGGATGTTGATTGAGGAATTTTCTGCGGAAGTCTATAAGCAATATTTATCGCCATTATCTGTCTCATTGGGTATGAATATGTCTGCTGGATTTTCACAGACAGCAAAGATAAAAAAATTCCCTCAATTCGGAATTCAACTGACTTTGATGTCTACCAGTATTCCCGATGATGAGAAAACATTTTTTGATCCTTCAGGGATTCGAAGGCCAACACTGTTTGGTTATAATTCTGAAGCAGAAGTAACCGGTATGGCGATGAATAATTTTATGTTTCCGGTTGTTCAATTTCATTTAGGAATTTTCTCAAATCTGGAAATGATTATGCGGTATACTAACTGGAAAGTAGAGCACATTGGAACCACCGAATTGAGAGGCTTAGGGATAAAATACGGCTTGATCGAGATGCCTGTTT
>JAEOUK010000398.1 GCA_016839385.1 Promethearchaeota archaeon | reverse complement strand
CAGTACGCAAGAATTGCTACTAGAATCCCCCACTTAATACCAATCTTTTTCGCAAACCAGTTATATAATAACGTTCCTGGAAATGCAATAAATTGTACCATTAATAGTGCAATTATCAAAGATTCATCAGGAAATCCGAGTTGCACTCCATAATCAACTGCCATGCGTATTACAGTGTCTACTCCGTCTATATAAAACCAATATCCAAGTAAAAATATACCTACCCATTTCAAAGCTTTTATTTCTCTGAAGGTCCCTACCAGCTGCTTCATTCCAAGCTTAATTGCTTTACCAAAACCTACTTTCTCATGAATTTGAGGTTCTTTGACAAAAATAAAGATAGGAATTGAAAAAACAGCCCACCAGATTGCTACCGTCAAAAAACTTACTTTGATTGCGGTAGCTCCATCAGCCAATCCAAATACTGTAGGCATTAAATACATTACAACATTTATAGCAAATAATACGCCACCTCCAATATATCCGATAGCAAATCCAAGGGAAGACACATAATCTACTTTTTTCTCGGAAGCTCCTCCAGGCAACAACGAATCATAAAAAACATTTGCGCCAGAAAATCCTACAGTTCCAAGGACGTAAAACATAACAGCAAATTGCCACATTCCTGCTGCTAGTAGCCATAATGCTCCTGTCATGATAATCCCTATAAATGCAAAAAACAATAGGAATTTCTTTTTGCCAGACATTCTATCTGCAATAGCTCCTAAGAAAGGTGCTAAAATCGCCACTAGCAAGGATGCAATTGAGTTTGCGATTCCCAACCAAAAAGTACTTTGATCACCAGTGCTCCAATAGCTACTGAAGAATAATGGGAAAAATCCTGCCATAACTGTAGTAGCAAATGCTGAATTTGCCCAATCATACAAAACCCATCCCCAGATAGATTTTTTATCATCTAAACGTACGTTAGATTCTAGTGTCATTATGATTTCATCTTATTGATTTATTTTGATATCAATCAACATTTCACTTTTTACTTTATATTCCTATCGACTATAGATTCGATTTTGAATTGGGGAATCTCTAAATCATATATTAAGAAATAGAAAAAACGCAAGTGGGGGGATTCGAACCCACGAAGGCATAAGCCCACCGGATCTCAAGTCCGGCGCCGTCGACCGCTTGGCTACACTTGCTAGATTGGGACAGTGATGGTAAAAAATCAATAATTCACTTTGATGGTAATAGCGAAGATTTCTATTAAATTTTTCACTTCCATATCTACGCAATTTTCAGGATGATTTTTATTAGCCACCACATTTTCCGTACACGCTGGGCTGTTCGCAACCGTACGTAGAGAAATTTCCGAAACCGATTGTATAATTTCGCAATCTTGCTAATATGTTTATGAATATATGTATCTCTGAATTTGGATTCTAAAATTTCGAGTGATTCATATGTATCCAAATTTTCTGCCCAAAATTTCGCCATTTTGATGGATGCAACCAAACCAGAACCTCCTGATTCTTCTACAAAACCCGCAGCGTCTCCCAAAATCACCAATCCAGGAGATGGACTATAATTTTGTATTGGACCTGTCATCGGTATTGCAGTGATATCTTCGTATGTTATGGAAGCTCGTCCAATCATCTCAGAAAAAATCGGATAATCTTTTTTGATTTTTACCCAAACACCCATAATTTCATTTACAGACGGGATTCGAATCCCAAGTTGCTCTGCATTATCTACCAGAATCATGATTCCAGTTTCAAGGTTCTGTTCATCTCGTGGAAATAAAAATATAATAAATGGAGGAAAATCCATCGCATAAGGTAAGGATCCTGAGGGAACGAAGAAATACTTAAACGCTTTAGTTTTATGATTTCCATTTTTCATAAGGCATTTAACAATGGGAAAATTCATCTTTCGATAAATCTGGCTGTTTTTTTTGCCAAAAATTGATTTATGTCCATCACATAAAAACACCATCTTGCTACGGATTTCATGTACTTGTTCGTTTTGATCCTTGTATTTCACACCGGAGATTTGGTCGTTCTCTTTAATTAGGGAAACTACTTCTGCATTAAATATGCAGGGAATTTCCAAAGAATTTAATTGAGTTTGGAATTCATTTATCCATTCTCTCCACTCGAATACGATACTGGGTGTTTTTCTGACTAATTCCACCATCGCATCCCGTGTTGGTAGAGGTGGAAAAAACTCTCGATGAGCGGTTTTTGAAATAGCTAATCGCTCCATGACTCCTTCCCCCAGCAACTCATCTAGAATTGGATCATGATGAAGAGTCTCCCCTCGAGGTTCGGGAGCAAGTATTGGACCTTTTTCTAAAATAATTACTTTTTTATGGTTTCTTTTTGCGAATATAGCCGCGGAAATTCCTGCAGGTCCTCCACCAACTATTATTAAATCATACTCACTGTTAAGGTCCATCACGGTGAAATATCTCGAGCATATTAAATATTTATCTTAACTCGGAACGTACAATAGTCCATGGATAAATCACCCCCATTAGTATTTTTTGTCACAACCCCTGATAAGAAAACCGCAATAGAAATAGCGAAGAGTGTTATACAAAAAAAAATTGCAGCTTGTGCTAATATTTTAGAAAATTTAACAAGCATATTCTGGTGGGAAGGAAAAATTAATACAGAAGAAGAATGTTTGATTATTTTTAAAACCACTTCAGAGAATTCTGACCAATTAATATCTTTTATCCAAAATAACCATCCTTATGAACTTCCTGAATGTATAGGAATAAATATTACGAAAGGTTCACAAGCTTACCTGCAATGGATAGCAGATTCAACCGAGGTGGATAATTAATTGCCTATATTATATCTAACATTTGAGGAATACATGTGGATCAATCTATATGTGTTGATCTTTATTTTCACAATTATATTCATTGCAAAATTTTTCCAATATTTTCGAAGATGGGGTGTATCTAGAGAACGAAGTATAGATTACTTAGAAAAAACGTTGAATATACAGCTGGAAGGCAATACTCTAACGGTTGAATTTACACAATTAAATCCAAAGAAATCAACTGAAAAATTATCTAGAATCGTCGTATTTACTCCATACTTCTCATCAAATGAACGATTCTTATATTTCGCAACTGCTTTAGCATTAAATTCTTATGAAGTGGTTCTAATCGAAAGTAGGTCTCTCCTGAGGAACAGCAAAATTATGAATTTCCAGTTTATAATAGAAAATATTATGGATAAATTACATCCCACAACCATTATCGCTAACGATGTTTATTTCCCTCTTTTGTTTCCCTTGGTTGAAAAAACACGTATTAATTATATTTTCATTCGCCCCTTAATGGATGAACAAGACTATTCTCTATTTAAAAACATTCCTTTCAGTTCACGCTGGTTTCTGATTTTATGGATTCGAATTTCTACTATATTTGCTCGAATAATAAAACCAAACATTCCTATTAATGAAAACTATTTTAGCGGAACTGAAGTAGATAAAGTCCTTCTTTTAACTCCGAAATACCCGAATATCCAGAATAAAATCCATAAAAATTCAAAAATAGTGGTAAATCGAATTCCCTCTCCCTATTCGTTCAAAGGTTATGAGACTCTTGGATTTAGTGTTATTCTTAATTTCCTCTCAACATCTTCCTTCTAATAACAGGATTTTTATCTGCGATTTTTTTTAGTTCTTCTTCAAAATTATCTTCTATTCCTATCTGTTTTTTCAGGAATACTCCTGTCCTTCCGGTCTTATCCCGCTTAGTCAGCACTCGTTTCCTTACATCTAAGATTTTTGGATGAACATCTAATATTTCCTGAGCCAATACTTCATTACCAACTAAATTTATTTCTCTATGTCCTTCTTCGTTGGGAAGTATTAACGTTAGAGATTTGGTTACTCCTGGAACTCTAATTCCTTCCTCTAACATTTTAATGTCAATTGCGCCACCGAATTTGTAAAAATCGGTAGAAACATCATTTGCTTCACTAAGAAAAAAGGTTAATGTAGAGGTATCGGGTAGATAAATATGACCTTTTATAGCATCTCCTGGTGTCGCTTGGACTATTTCTTTTCCAAGTATTTGAAACTCTTGCTGTTCCAAGGCAAGTTCCACTTGGAATGAAGAAATTCGATCAATCAAAATAATATCTAAATCACTTGAGAGATTTACATCTCCACGTGCAATACTCCCATAAATAAGAAATCTAAATCCAGCGGAATTCAAAGGATTTGCAATTGCTTTAGCAAGATCTCGCTTAGAATGAAAAATATTCCATTGATCCTGGTCGTATCTCACTGTTCGATCTATGGGTTCATATTTAATTTTCTTTCGTGGCATGTATTTTTTCCGAAGTAAAGATCTACTCCACTTATATCAATTCTTGAACTCAATAAAATTTTATGACTTGGAAAGAAGACATACATATTCAGAAAATTATGGAAAAGAAAAACCGGGCTGTGAGGGAATCGAACCCCCGACCAATGGATTAAGAGTCCACCACTCTACCTGTCTGAGCTAACAGCCCTTGAGTATTTTATCCATATTCATGTGTTCTAATTATTTCGGAAAAGTGCATAATTAGAGGAAGAGTGAAAAACATTAATTTAAACAGCTAAAAAAATTTTTGGAATCTCGTAATCCAAACTTAACAAATCACTGAATGGGAGTATACTCACATATCTCAAATAGATCTTTTCTTCGGAAAGGAAGGATTTCGTACACTCCAGCGGTTACATCGAATTCCTTAATTATTTTAAGAAAATTATTGTCTTCAGAAAGAAACCAAGGAAGATCTAAATGAGTTTGACCTTCTTGACTTGATATGTTCATCATATTTTTTGGGATTCGGAGTCTTTGACGTAATTTTTTATGAAGCTCATCAATTTGATCTGACTCTGTAGCGGTTACTCGTAAATATAATAATGTTCCATCTTCTGTCACTTCTTCATAAGGATATTGTATTGACTCAGCACGACGTCGATATCGATTTCGTAATTGTTTACCATCTTTTAGTGAAACGGAACAAAAATGCACCGAAATTGTATATCGATCTGGGAGATCATTTAGAATTTTATATCCAAGTTCCTTACTGCCCTCGACTGTTGCAGCTGTTCCTTCTTTTAATTTGAATCCTCGAGCTAAAAGCTCTTTATGATTTGGTTCACAAATTTCGAATTCATTAAGGTTCACAAAATCTGCACCAATATTGTCGAGATAATCGATTAAATTCCATAAATATTCTTCATATTCAAGAGTAGGAATAACCGGAACTTCGGCACCAACACGCATTCCCGAATCCAATGCATACTCAATCTTGTGGAAATCTTCTTCAGCAGGATGAAATCGTATTTCATCTAAACCCGCTTCCATTAATTGATATGCCAAGTTTGGAGTGAAATTTACTCCTGACGTGTACAAATGAATATGAAAAGACTCCCCAAATTCTGTCTTTAATTCATTTATGTAAAATAGCGTAAGTTCTTGTTGATCAGCATTATATAGAGGGTCTCCTCCTG
>JAEOUK010000397.1 GCA_016839385.1 Promethearchaeota archaeon | reverse complement strand
TAGGTTTATCTCTCCTTAATGGATGTTTCATTTACTGTTATTGGTTCTTTAATGGTATACAAGAACCGTTGTTGGTAACGAGATAAAATTTGGATTACTTGTTCTCCGAATGTAATCACAAAAATAAAATTGACAATTGCATGTGCCACATCAAATGGAATACTCTGTATATTTACTGCAATAAATGATGCGATTGTTATTGGTTGAATCAATAGCCAAGACCATATATTCATAAACCATCCATAAACAAACGCTAGTAGAAATCCTATTAAGGCAAGTATCCATTTATCCAGTTCTTTTTTCTTATTTTTTCCTAATAGGCCACCAATTATACCAAAGAATCCCCATGCAAATATCTGATAGACTGTCCATACACCTTGAGAAAGAAAAATATTTGAAATGAACGCAGCGTTTCCACCAATAATAAAACCAACTAATGGACCAAAAACATAACCTGCGCATAAAACCAAGAATGATACAGGTTGGACGCTTGGTATTCCCACAAATGGAATTCGAGCAACAGCTGCAAATGCACTATAGATAGCAATTAATGCGATTTCTTTTGATGAAATATTTGATTCTTCAAATCTGAAATACATCCCTAAAATGAATAAGAATAAATAGAAAATTATTACGAACACAAGTGCTAAACCAGGAATATTATTTATATCAATATATAAACCAAAAATTCCGGGTGCCACAAACGTCAAGATTCCAAAAAAGAGAATTATACCAAATATTATGTTACTTTTTTTCATTTCTCAAGCACCTCCAAAAATTCTTTAGGTGTAAGAATCCAATTGGGAAATTCAGGCAACTCCTTAACTAAGGAATTAATCTGAGGGATAAAGGTTTTGTGGTTGGGGAGTACGGAATGAGTAGGACCATCTTCAATAATTTTACCGTCAGATAATACTATTACTCGCTTAGCAAATTTAGCCACAGTCTCTACATCATGGGTTACTAATACTACTGCATTTCCTTGCATTCGATAACAATCCAGAAATTCCATAAATTCGGTTTTTTGTTGAATATCCATTCCGTGAGTTGGTTCATCTAATACTAAAATTGAGGGTTGAAGTAATAACACAGTCGCCAAAGCTGCTCGTTGTTGTTCACCAATTGAGAGAAAACGACCATACTTGTTTTTATATTGAGTTAAATGAAATTGACTGAGTGTTTCCTCGATTATAGATTTTCTTTCTTCTTCCTTATACCCGTAATTTTTCATAACAAAAGATAACTCATCATAAAGTGTGTTTTGATAAAACTGGATAGAAGGATTTTGAAAAATATAACCAACATTGCGAGATAGTTGTGCTATTGTCTTATCAATTGTTTCTTGACCCATTAGTACGATCTTTCCTTGTTGCGCTCTCAGCAGTCCATTCATATGTTTCATTAAAGTTGTCTTTCCACTCCCATTTTTACCAACAACTGCAATGAATTCATTGGGGTAGATGGTCATTGAAACATTTTGTAATATCCAATCTGGGGAGGATTGATATCTAAACCAAACGTCTGATATTTCCAACAAGGGTTCTAGTCTTGGATGCTGTAAATTCTCGAATTTTTGAGTTTTTGAGACATTAAGTAATGGAAGAATCTTGTTGATAGTCTCTCTGGCTTCGATCAAATTTAATGGTATTTCAATTTCCGGATACATAATTGACAGCTCATGGAATAATTGGACGATTGGTGGTGAAAATGACTCTGAATATTTTACAGAGGAAAAAACTTCTTTTGGAGATGAATCCGCAACAATTTCACCTTCTTTCATCAAAATTAATCTATCTACATAGTCAAGAACACGTTCTAAACGATGCTCTGTAATAATTATTGTTTTCTTTGTATGATTTTTTAGTTTTAATAGCAATTCCATTAATTCTCTCGCTGCTAGAGGGTCTAATTCTGATGTTGGTTCATCTAGAAGTATAATATCAGGACCCATTACGAGAATAGAGGCAAATGCTACTTTTTGTTTTTCCCCACCAGAAAGTGTTGATATTTCCCGATCTAAAAGGTGATGAAATCCCAATTCTTCAGATATCTTATGAACTTGTTTAGCCATGTATTCATGAGTGAATCCTAAATTTTCCATTCCAAAAGCGATTTCCGAATCAACATTTCTCATCAAAAGTTGATTTTCTGTATTTTGAAATACGGTCCCTACGATTGTGGAGAGATTTCTTGGCCCTTCTTTAAACGGGTTCACTCCTTGTACTCGGATTGAACCTTCTACTTTGCCACCATAGAAATGAGGAATCAATCCATTTACTGCGCGAATTAATGTGGTTTTTCCGCATCCTGATTCTCCCGTAACAAGTATAAATTCTCCTTGTTTTATTTCGAGATCAATATCTTTTAACGCAGGAGAAGTTGTATTATTATATTGAAAAGAGAGGTTATGGATCGAAATCATTTCTTTTTACCTCCCCGTAATAATAAAATCTGAAGTATTCCAACGAGAATAAAGGTTATAAGAGCTATAATATCTATAAGCGATATATTAGGGAACAATAAATAAGGGAAAACTGAATAGCCACCGACACCAATGCTTTTTAGATAAATAATACCTGCAAAAAACACCGCGACCAAACAACAATTAAGAAAATCACGGAACCGAAAAGCAATAGTAGAATAATATGTCCTTTTTGATGATTTTGTAAATCCTCTGGTTTCTAATGCTTCAGAAATTTGGATAGAGCGTTCGAGTGAGTTTGCTAATAGTGGTAAAAGTAATACCATCCTTTTCCTTATTCTTTTTCCGTAACGTCCTTTCTCAAGTTCATATCCACGTGCTTTCTGTACTTCGGTAATTATCTCTAAATCTCTTAAAAGTAATGGAAAGAACCTGAGCGAAAGTGTTATAAGCAATACCATTGAGAATGGTAATCGTAATTTTGTCAGAGTCTGCATTAGTTGATCGGTATCAATCAAAAGATTGAATAATATAAAACTATAAACCACAATTAGCAATTGGAAAGACGTGATTAGACTTAATACCATTGCATTCCACGTTATTCGAAATGTACCTATTACCGGTACACCTGTATATTGTACAATTACATTCTCCCCTTGTTTATTCAACAATGAATACAATATAATAACAAAAACAACTACAAAGATAAAATATCGTAACATTTTCATGGATTCCCAAAATACTCGAGCTGAAATTGCTAATAAAATTAGGTTTATGGATAGTACGAGTAAATATATTGGATGATTAAATAGAAAAGAGAATACAAAATAGCTGAACAAGATAAGCAGTTTCACAAATGAGTTTGAATGAAATATTCTGTTTGTACGAGAGGAGTTCAGTTTTAGATCAACTTTTCTACTAGGTTAACTTACCTACTAAATACTTGTCATATTATTTAATCTAATCTAAAAATCAGTTAATGGAATTTTCCCATCATAATAGATTGTTTCACCATTAAAATGAATTTGAGTACAAATAATGGGGATATTTTCTTTACGTGCGTTAGAGAGTGCTTCTGCAAATTTCGGATCCATTTCTGCATTAGGTCCAAAGCACGACGCCTTTTGAAATATGAGAAATAGCAACATACCTTGATGATCTGTTATTTCTTTGACGTGCTTAGTCCCGCGTTCAGTCGGTGCGTCTGGAAAATAAGCATTTCCATCCTCTTTTATTAAACTCACTCCTTTTACTTCTAATGGTACACCATCCATCATAAAATCAATTCGAGATCTCCCAAGCGGAACTTCACTTCTTATCTTCTTTACATGTTTAAATTCTTCAATTAAAGGAAAAATAGCTCGAGAAATTCGATTTTGTAGATTGCTGTCAATTAATACCCATTCGTTGGATTTTGACTGAACTGCTTTTACATACCAAGGTAATTTTGCAGTCCCTTTAACCATCAACAAATCCGCATTCGGACGGAGCAATTCATTCAATCTTCCGGGGTCGTGTATGTGAGCTAATGTTTCCTCTCCGTTATATTTAATTTGTGCTACAAACCGATTTGGTCTTTCCAAAAACTTTGATTTTACTAAATTCGGTATTGAAAAAAGAGGAATCATAATAGCAAAAGTAATGTGCGCTTTTTGAATCTCCTTGTTTTAGAAACTTACTTATTTATCACTATCACAATAAATGATATGAATGGATTGGAACGAGTTAAAGCCGCGATACATTTTGCTGGTCCAGATAAAGTACCTTTATTCGTTCCTGGCCCAAAATCCGATATGTTTGGATATTTCATGGTCCATCCAAATTCTTGGCAACCAGGTCATTCAACTGAAGAGAAAAATCTATTTCCACATCCAATTAACAATTTAATTTTCTACTCACGACTATATCGTTGGAGAAAACCGGGCTGGTCGAAAAATCCGAAATATAGAGGATTAAAATGGTTCAAATTGTTCCCTCGTGAGGAAATCGATGAATGGGGTTGTATTTGGAATCGATTAAAATCTTTAACAATGGGTCATCCAGGAAGACCTTCTCTACCAAATTGGAAAGATTTAGATAAATATCTCGAAAAATACAGTCCAGATCCGAAAGATCGAAATCGATTCAAATTCTTTGCAAAACTTGAGAAACTGACCCGATTTGTTGGTTTGAAAAAGTATAGAGTAGCTGCGCTGTGGAACATGGGCCCAGTTCACATTACAGGTAATATGAGAGGTTTTTCAAATTTTCTGACAGACCATAGAAAACATCCAAATGAATTAAAACAACTGTTAGGTCATCTTACAGGATTCTTTGTTCAATGTATGAAATCATGGGTTAAGATCGGTGCAAAACCTCATGGATTCACCATAGCTGATGATTTAGGTTCTCAACAAGGACCATATTTTAGCCCAAAAATTTTCAAGGAATTTTATGAACCGGTTTACCGAACGATTTTTCAGACTGCCCATGATTATGGATGTGAATTCCATATGCATTCATGTGGAAAGATTGATAGACTATTGCCACTTTTGATTGAATGGGGGCTTGATGCAGTACAGTTTGATAGCCCTCGTATGTCTGGATATTCGGATCTTAAACCATATCGTGGAAAAATAATGTTTTGGGCTTCTCCAAATATTCAATCCATATATTCTAATGGTTCCCCCGATGAGGTTCGTCGAGAATTCTGGCATATGATGCGAAATCTCGGAAATAAAAATGGAGGATTTGGGTTACAACCATATGCTGAACCTAAAGTACTTGGAGTTCCGCGTGAAAACATAAAAGCAATTATGCGCGGAAGAAAGGAATTTGGCACTTATACAAAGATCCCTTCTCATTGGTGGGACTATCCAACTTTAGAAGAATGGGATATGGATACTGTACCTCCATTACCTCCAATGCAACCATTAAAATAACAGTTCTACCTATTCTTTTTTTATGAATATCTTAGTGACAGGAGCAAGTGGGTTTATTGGCTCTCATTTGTGCCCTTATTTACTCTCTAAAGGTCATACTCTCAGAATTTTACTACTTCCCCAGGAAAAGGAACCTTCATTTATTACCAATAAGGTAGAAATATTCAGAGGGGATTTAACCAATCCTGAATCTTTGCGTGGGATAATGGAAGGAATCGAACTAGTGTATCATTTAGGTGCTTGGGCCACATTTTATGGCAAAAAAAAGCAGTTTTACGGGACAATTGTCGATGGTACACGTAATTTGTTACTAGAAACTGAACATGAATTAAAATTAAATAAAAAACAGAAACTCAGATTCGTGTATATCTCTTCTTTTACTGCAATGGGATTGGGTAGACATTTACGAGGATTTGATGAAACTGCAATTCCAGAAAAATGTGGGATATTTTACGCAGACGCGAAACGCATTGCTGAAGGTGTTGTGCAGAAATTTGCATCAAATACAACAGTGAGGAAAAGATTCGAATATGTAATCATCCGTCCTGCTAATGTGATTGGTCCTGGAAGTGTTCATGTCACTGGTACAGTAGATGCTTTTCTAAAAAATAATCTTCGGTTCGTCGACCATGGAAAATGGCCAGCGGCATTAACCTATATCGATAATTTGGTTGATGGGTTTTACCTTGCGGGTACAGTGCCTTATGCGGCTGGAGAAACCTATTTCTTGCGAGATGAGTTTGATGACTCCATAACTTGGAAAAAGTATCAAGAGGAGATAGGAAGTGTCATTGGTGGTAAGTCTCGAGGAAATATGCCATTTAAGTTTGCTTGGGTATTGACTGGAATCCTTGAAACAATTTTTCGTCTATTGAATATTAAAAGCCCATATACTAAGGTTACAATTGGATTAGTAGGTAGAGATTTATCTGTGAACAGTTCTAAAGCAAGGAGTCAACTAGGATGGAAAACTCGTGTGAGTTACGAACAAGGTATGACAAAAATAAAAAATTGGATTAAAGAATTCTATAAAATCTAATCCTCAAGAGATCTAGCAAGTATCTCCCCAATATCTAAAACTGGGCCTTCAAAATTATCCATAAATCCTTGTTCGCACGCAGGACATGCAGAACAGATATATTCTGCCCCAGTTTCCTGTAGTTGCTCCACTCTTTGTTTACCAATTGTATCTGAGATCTCAGGATGATGCACATGGGAAACTCCTCCTCTACCACAACACTGAGTTTCACGACCGTGTAGTAGAACTTCGCGGAAATCTATACCAGGGATTTTTGAAAATATATAACGTGAATTCTCAATATCAATAGTTCCCATTTTTCCTCTGCTAGAAATGCAAGGATCATGGTAGGAAAAGGAAATTTCTACTGGTTTGGAGGGAGTAATTCGACCTTCTTCTATTAATTTTTTATAATATTCAACAGTAGTAAACACTTCAAATTTATGGTTGAATCCAAGAGTTTTATAGGTGTTACGGATTGTATTGGTGCACGCTGGGCAATCAGTTACAATAGTTTTAGCACCAGATTTTTTAAATAACTCCAAATTTTTCTCTGCAAACTGTTTTACCGTATTCAGGAATCCTAAAGTAG
>JAEOUK010000011.1 GCA_016839385.1 Promethearchaeota archaeon | reverse complement strand
TAGAGCTAGAAGGTGAAACTCTCCATTATTCTTTGAAAAAACCACTTGATATGATAGTGGATTGTACGACTTATAACGATTGGCTCGGGTTAGTTGATACACTTCGAACTAAAGATTCTTACTATTTTCTTGCCGAAAATACTAATTTAATGCAAGATTTTAACATAAAAAGTTGTTAATATTTATGGATCCTTTCTTCCTTGAGTAAAATTTGTGTGTAAAAATAATCTCCCCACACTATTTAGACATTATTTGCAATCAAAACCCAACCTAAATAAACAATTGAGTACTGTGTATTTCATATGCTGCACTAATCTCATACGACTAAGTGAATATATCTAAATAAAAAGTTATAATCTTTTTTGTAGAGGAGAAAAAATGTTAAAGGTTGCAATAGGGCATAGTGATGATGTGGACTCAGTAGACGCAATAGAGGAAGTCCTGATTCAATGCGATGATTCCTTAAATGGCATCCAAGCCCATGCAGGAATTTTATTTTGTTCTATAGATCAGGATTTTCAATATATTTTAGATAAAATCAATCATACATACCCTGGAATAGAACTAGTAGGTTGTACTACTGATGGTGAATTTTCATCAGTACTTGGTTTCACCGAGGATTCCATATTATTAATTCTATTTCATTCTGATGATTGTGAATGGAAAGCTGGTATAGGACGTAATGTATCTGATGATCCAATTGCAATTGTTGAATTGGCAGCGAAATCGGTACTATCTCAGCTAAGACAAGAACCGAAATTGTGTATTGTCACCCCTGAAAGTTTAACCACCAGTGCCGATTCTATACTTGCGGGACTTCGCAACCAGTTAGGAGCAACCTTTCCTATATTAGGTGGTACTGCAGGTGACCAATTGAGGGTTAAACAGACATTTCAATTTTACAATAACGAAGTCTTGAGCGACTCAGCTCCTTTTTTATTATTTTCGGGACCAATATCATTGTCATTTGGTGTAGAAAGTGGATGGAAACCTGTCGGAAATAAAGGAAAAGTGACCCGAGTAGAAAACAATATCCTTTATCAGATTGATGATATACCAGCAACTGATTATTATCAGCATTATCTAAATATTGAATTGTCCGAGGTTGTTCCTGAATATCCACTGGCAGTATATATAGAAAATGCAGAAGATTATTACTTAAGAAATCCCGTTTACTTTAATAAAGAAGACGGATCCATCTCATTTATGGGAGATGTCCCTCTAAATGCAACTGTTCAAATTACCCATGTTGAACGCAATGGGATAATAGATGCGACCAAAGAATCAATAGCAAAAGCATTAAGAACTTTTCACGGTTCAAATGCTGCACTTGTAATTTGTTTTTCATGTGCTGGCCGTAAATTGGTACTTGGGACAAGGACTCATGAAGAGTGCCAAGCTTTAGAAAAGAGCAACTCAAGCTTAAAGGTGGCTGGATTTTATTCTTATGGAGAAATTGCTCCACTTCAGCTTAACACACTTTCCCGATTCCATAATGAAACTTTTATAAGCTTATTATTAGGTGATGAATAATATTCAAGATTAATACTAAAGGAGAAATTGTTCGTATTCTCTGGGAAACTTTCTCTAAATACGAATACCAACAACTACTTTGCTTATAAACAATATATAATAATGTCTGAATCTGATGAAATAAAGAAATTGAAAAAGCATGTCAGAACTCTAAAGAAGAAACTGGACCGTTCTGAAGGAAATAGAAGTTTCTTAGAACGAATGTGGGATCGCAATTCTAAACTGTTCCAGACCCTCTACATAGAGATAGAAAACCAAAGAACACTAATTCAACAACAGCATGAACAACTTGAATTAGAACGTCAAAAATCCGAAAATCTTCTGCTAAATATTCTCCCACAACCTATTGCACAAAGACTCAAAGAAAGTCCATCAGTAATAGCTGATCATTTCAATTCAACAACCGTATTATTTACAGATATTGTTGGTTTCACAAAAATGTCCGAAAACCTTACTCCTTCAGACGTAGTGGGCTTCTTAAATCAAATTTTTACGTCCTTTGACGATTTAGCAGAGAAATACAAATTGGAAAAAATCAAAACTGTTGGAGATGCATATATGGTTGCCGGTGGATTTCCGGAACCTCGAATTGATCACGTTGAAGCTGTTGCCGATTTTGCACTAGAAATACAGGAAATCTTAAAAGCTATCGGTACAGAAAAAAATCGTACAATCCGCATGAGAACGGGGATTCATACCGGACCAGCAGTTGCTGGTGTTATAGGAAATAAAAAGTTTATCTACGATGTTTGGGGCGATACTGTTAACACAGCAAGTCGAATGGAATCTCATGGTATAGCGGGAGAAATCCAAGTATCTGAAGCAACCTATGAAAATCTAAAAGACGCCTATGTCTTCCAGAAACGAGGAAGTATTGAAGTCAAAGGAAAAGGAGCAATGATGACATATTTATTGCAAGGGAAAAAATGAATAACATACAGAGTGCCAAGACTCAAGTTCTAGTATCAATACTAGAACCTAATTCATCCTTAAACTTGCCTTCTCTAGCATATTCTCAGCACTAGTTTTAATTATGTTTTAACTTACCGCTCCTTAAATACCTCATTGCTTCTGCTTTGGCCAAAAGATCTACAATCTTAAACCCTCTAGTAGTCTTGGTAGGTTTAGCACAAACATCAAACACTTCAGATGAAAAGTTCGTTACATTGGGATTTGAAGTCACTGAGTTATACAGATTAGATTCTATGAATGATTGATACGATACTCGATTTTTCCAAATATAAACTGCACCAAATTCATTGTTATCACTATCAACTAGCCAGTACTTAACTAGCAATCCGGGAACAATTGCAAACGAATCGGCTAAATTTTCACATACTTCTTGATATTCCTGCTCTCCCATTCCTGCTAAATTAAATTTCATTATTTGAATCACTAACATTTAAAGCCTCCTATGTGGATTTTTTTTAGACTTATCTTCAAATATTGCAATAGTTATGCCAACATGCTAACTACTTAATATTATTCAAATAAATAATATTTGAGTGCAATTTTAAGTGTGATGAGTTGTAAATGCGTAAACAAAGTTAACGCTCCTGTAAATATTATGATACAATGCTATAACAAAGATTTAATGGACAGTAAATGAGAGCAGAAAAGGAAACCAAATACCAAATTTTATATAACCTCAGAAGGATGATGAGAGCAGAGAAAGACCTGGATTTACTTCTCGACTTCATAGTCCAAGAATCTGCAAAAATTGTAAATGCGGACAGAGCAACTCTATTTCTTTATGAAGAAGATACTAATCAATTGATCTCAAAAATTGCTTTAGGGACTGGTGAAATTGTTAGATTTGATTCGAATATTGGAATAGCCGGAGAGGTCTTTCACTCAGGGAAAGTACAGAATTTAGAGGATGTATACAAAAATAAAAAATTTAATCCCACTATCGATAAAAAGACTGGATATAAAACAAAGTCTGTATTGTGTGTCCCGATTAATAATATTGAAGGAAAAGCTATTGGTGTTTTAGAAGCATTAAATAAGATGGATGGTGTCTTCACCTCTGAGGATATAGAAATTCTTGAAATATTTTCATCAAATGCGGCTGTAGCGATCGATAATGCAAGGCTTATTAATGATCTCGCGGGATCGAGAAATCATCTGGAGAAAGAGAATAAAATTCTGAAGGAGAAAAATAGAGGGAAATTTTTTATCAATAACTTAATCGGGACAAGTACAAAAGTAACTGAGGTTTTAAGTTTACTTGAAAAAGTTGCAAGAAGTCCCTTGGATATTCTAATTACTGGCGAGAGCGGTACAGGAAAAGAGCTTGCAGCCCGTATGGTGCATATTAACAGCAGTCGGCCTAACAGCGCTTTCGTTGATCTTAACTGTGCAGCACTTCCGGATAGCATACTTGAGAGTGAGCTTTTTGGCATTGAGAAAGGAGTAGCAACTGGAGTTGACAGTAGAACAGGAAAGATTGAAATGGCAAATGGCGGAACATTATTTCTAGATGAGATAGGTGATATGAGCATAGGTGCACAATCAAAACTCCTTCGTGCTCTGCAGGAAAGAAAGATTACAAGGTTAGGTGGTAAAAAATCAATCAATGTTGATTTTAGAGTTGTAGCAGCAACAAACAAGAACCTACAAAATGGTATTAAGGAAAAGACATTTAGAGAAGACCTTTATTACCGCCTAAATGTTGTTCACATAAGAATGCCGGCTCTTAGAGAAATTAAAGAGGATATTCCTCTGATAGCTAAGCACTTTCTAATTAATTATTCACAAGATTTTGGTAAAAGAGATATCAAACTTTCAGACAACGCTATTAATTGCTTGTTGAGATATTCATGGCCAGGAAATGTTAGAGAGTTAGAAAATGAAATTAAACGGGCAATTATCATGGCAGACAATAATCAGATTTTAGAAACTGATATATCTTCTCATATAAGACAGCACAATAGCGATTTAGACATTCAATCATTTTCTGAAGTAAACCATGTGTTCATATCTATGAAAAAAGCAATCGAGAGCTTAGAGAGAAAGATGATAAATAATGCTCTATCAGAAACTGACGGAAATAAACAAAAGGCGTCGGAGTTATTAGGCATAACCAGACAAGGTTTATTTAAAAAAATGAAAAGATACAATTTGTAAATAAGAACATCCTGCATTTTAAACTATCCTTATATACTTACCGATAATTCAAAATCTTAACTTTAAACCTAAACTATATC
>JAEOUK010000396.1 GCA_016839385.1 Promethearchaeota archaeon | reverse complement strand
TATCTTGGATTCCTGAAAATGCAGCAGCCATTAAATCAGGATGGGTTCCTGTTTTTAATCCCCGTTCTTCATAAAAACGTTTATTATACAATTCAATTCCGTTATATGAGACAATATGGAGTTCGAATAAATATTTTATCCAGTTTAACTCCATGATCGAAGGGAACTCGTAAAATGAAAACTGAATCACAAATATAGATCCAATTACTATTGCGTCACCTGCGAGTAATCGAATAAACAAAATATCATTTGAATCCCCAAAAATTAGCCCAAAAGGTTCACTGAAGAGGTTTAAGATGAAGTCAGTTTTCAACAAGTTCCCTGTGAACGATAAAATAAAACCAACGACAAAAATGATTAATATATCGTTCAGATGGGGATGATGCTCTACCCTCGTTTTTATTGCAGCATAGATAATCCCAAGTGTGGAGAAAAACGCCAAGAAAATGAATAGAGTCAAATAATTGGATGGAAAGTTATAGAAAAATATCGCACAAAGAGAAATTAATCCAACAATAATTGTATTGATATATCCACTTTTTAATATCGTTTCAATTTGAATTGAGATGAGTACTAATCCCAAAAGTCCTAAAGCGCTTGCTACATTATTTAAATAAGCTCGATCGATAATTTCTGGTATTAAATCTTGGTAAAAATCTGCAAACATTTTCAAGGCATCAAATAAAAATTGCCCGAAAAAGAAAAATGCCCAAGCAAGGGGAAAACCTATTGGTTCACCTTTCTTTTTTCGTTGAATTGCGTCTACAATAAATTTCATGCAATAGAAAATGTAAAATGCTCCTATAATCGACTCAAATCCAATGAGTAATTCTCGAAGAATTCTCGGTTGCATAAGGATATCGTCGATATCTGTCATATTATTCACAAAATTTTATTCCTTATTTTTATTCTATCGGAGGAATATATCAATTTGTGGAATGACTCTTATTAGTAATATCATCCCTTCCTCTCTTAGATTTGAATTTTATCTTATACTTTTTCTCAAACATTAAAAATTCGGGAAATTTTTTAATAGTTTGTAAACTTTCAATTCACAATTGAACGCTTCCATTTAGAATTATAGACTTTTTCTTCTGGATTGATGTTGAAAACAATAGAGATTATTGAAATGCCTAAACAAAAATGGATAGTTACTAGTGCTTGGCCTTATGTGAACAGTACACCCCATCTGGGAAATATTATAGGAAGTGTGCTTAGTGGGGATGTGTTTGCACGATATTTACGATTACAAAAAAATACGGAAGTCCTTTATGTCTCCGGTTCAGACATGCATGGTACACCGATTGCAGTTGACGCCATAAAAAAAGGAATTTCATCCGAAGAACTCTCATCTTCTCTACATGAAGTCATCCTAAGGATATTTAACGACTGGAATCTTCAATACGACAATTATACTCAAACTCACAATCCTACCCATATCAAGTTTATCCAAGATTTCTATTTAGAGGTACAAAAGAATGGATATATTGTGGAGGATGAAATAGAGGGGTATTATTGCCCAGAAGATGATTTTTTTTTACCTGATAGGTTCATTGAAGGAACTTGTCCCCATTGTGGTAAACCGGGAGCTCGGGGGGATCAATGTGACAATCCCTCGTGTGGTAGGGTACTTGAATCAGATGAATTACAGGATCCCCATTGCAAAATATGTCTTATAAAAGGTAAACATTCTACTCCTATACGCAAAAAAACTAAACATTGGTATCTGGATTTTCCACAACTTGAAGATCAATTGCGCGAATTCATTCAAAATAACCAATATATCAATCAAAACGCAAAAACTTTAGTTCTTAACTCAATTAAAGAAGGCTTACCTAGAAGAGCAATAACTCGTGATCTGAAATGGGGGATTCCTGCGCCATTCAAAGGAGCAGAAAAAAAAACAATATATGTTTGGTTCGAAGCAGTTTTGGGATATGTATCTGCTGTAAAAGAATGGGCTGAAATTAAAGAACAACCCGAATTATTCGATTATTATTGGAAAGATCCAAAAACAAAATCGGTCTATTTCATAGGCAAAGATAATATTATTTTCCATTGGATTATCTTTCCTGGTTTATTACTTGCATATAATAAAGGAAAACCGAAAGAACAGCAATTAACCATGCCTTACAATATAAGTAGTACGGAATTTCTCATGTACGAGAATGATAAATTCTCAAAATCTCGTGGAGTGGGAGTATGGGCGGATGAGGCATTAGAACTACTTCCGGCAGATTACTGGAGATACGCACTTATACGCAATCGTCCAGAGGGACGTGATGTGTCATTTAT
>JAEOUK010000395.1 GCA_016839385.1 Promethearchaeota archaeon | reverse complement strand
GTAATAATGCATTTAATTTTCCCCAGTTTTTCCAATTCTGCTAGTGCATAATGACCAGGATTTGGTTTAGCTTTCAATAAAGTAGGAGCGAGTTTCTTTCCTAGTTTCCAAAATAAAGATGGATCCTTTTGCATAATGTCAATATTTCCATAAATAAGGGGATTAAATTCTTTCCATATCCCAGATCTTCCTCGAAAATCAGGGATTCCGGATTCTGTTGATATTCCTGCACCAGATAGTACAATTACATAGTTTGAATCTATTATCAATTTGGCAATAGATTTAATTTTCTCTTCAAAATGTTTTTCCATCCATATCACGCGTACATATCAACAGTTCGCTGTGCTAAAGACGAGAAAATATGTTCCATATTCTCTCCTGTCGAACTGGTTTTATAATAAGCATTACCAGTTGATTCAACTAAATTTTTAAATTTATTCCTTTTCTCTTCTCCGTTTTCTCCATTTCCTTTTTCGACAAAAGCTACTGGTATTTCCCCTACATTGTTACGAATTTCATCATACCAAGCTTGGATTTCATCCCAACTGGTATCCTGCGAAAGATCAAAAATTATTATTGCGCAAGATGCACCTCGATAAAAAGTAGAGCGAATATATGAAAATCGATCTTGGGTTCCGATATCCCAAATACTTAAAGTGCACTTCTCGTTTTTGATCTCTACGTCTTTGGTGAAAATATCGACTCCAACAGTCATCTTATAATCATTTTGAAATTTTGATTGGACAAATCGATTGATAAGTTTTGTTTTCTCCCCATTAGAACCACACAGAAGAACTTTCAGTTTATAACTCATCCACTCACCAAAATTAGTTTATCTCATATTATCATGTTATTATTTTCTATTTATTGATTTCGAGGATTAATATTAATAATTAAGATATTTTTCCAAATGAAATTTTACAAAAATGTATAATTTCTTTATTTTTCTAATCTTTTCCTCTTTTTAATTATGAAATGAAAGTTATTTTATGGGGAATTGTCCTACTTTTCTTGGGAACCATGAATTCAATTCTCTTACCTCATTACAATCGCCTTTTGAGTGGAAAGGACACTGCATTCTACTTGCTGTGTAAAAAAATTCCAGTAAGCTATGCACCTTCATCCCCAACCAATGAGTTATGGGAATTACATAGTAAAATTTCTGAGAATCAGAAAAAGCATATAAAAAGTTGCAGCGGTGAGTATGAAGCATCAACTGATCTCTCATACTTGGATCTGAAGGTAGAACTGTCTAAAAGACTATTAGAAGATTGTGAATTCTGTGAAAATAGATGTAAAATTAACCGCATATTGAGGGAAACTGGCATTTGTGGATTAAGTGAAGTGACTCGAGTCTCTTCAGCATTTCTGCATCACGGAGAGGAACCCCCTTTAGTTCCCAGTGGTACAATTTTTTTTGCAGGATGTTCTTTTGGATGCGTTTTTTGTCAAAATCACGACATAAGTTCAATTGGAAAAGAGAGATCCACGGAACTAGGAGGAACAGCTGTTGATGGTAAAAAATTAGCTCTTTTTGCTGATTTACTAGCAAATCAAGGAGCACGCAATATTAACTATGTTGGCGGTGATCCAAATCCAAATATACACACAATTATTGAATCATTGAAATATCAGACACATAACATAACCCAGCTGTGGAACTCCAACTTCTATAATTCAACAAAATCCCTTGAGCTATTGGTGGACATCATGGATTTTTGGTTGCCTGATTTCAAATATGGAAACAATGAATGTGCAAAAAAATACTCAAAAATTACGAAATATTGGGATGTTCTCACACGAAATTTGAAATATATCTATGATTGGGATTCCAGGGATATCATTATTCGACATCTAGTTATGCCAGGTCATTTAGATTGTTGTTCAAAACCGATTTTAGAATGGGTAGCACATGAGCTTCCTGGGATACCAGTGAACATAATGGGTCAATATCATCCGGATTATCAGGTGTTCTCCTCAAATTATCCCGAAATAAATAGACGTGTGAGTCACCAAGAGATGATTAAAGTATATTCACTAGCAGAAAAATTGAATATACCTTACAAATCAGTATCCTAGTACATCGAATAATATTTTCGAAATTGGAATGAAATTTTAAGGAATTTTAATAGAAATTATAAATATTAGAAACTGTTTATAAAAGATTATACTCTCATAGTATATTTTGGTTCCTAGATTCGACCATTCCATTCAAAAAAGCATAAGAAGGGTTAGTGAAATGTCCAGTGAAGAAATCAAAATGTTTCGAAAATTGAATAAAGATGAAGAAGATGACTCTTATTTAAAAGAGCGAGAGGCGAAAGAAAAAGCACTAGAATTCCGATTTGTTGAAATAATGAAAAAAATTGAAGCCCAACAAGTTATAACTAGGGAAGAGTTTCGACTTTATGAGAAACATGAGAAATTCGAAACATATACAAGAGACTACTATTATTTTAAATGTCCAAAATGCTCTGACTCATACGATGTGATAATTCGTGGTAGTACCGCTGATGAAAAACTTGTTCACATTATATATGTTGAAGATGAAAAAGAGAAAAATGAATAACACATCATATTTTGTAATAAAAGCATAAATGATTATTTTTAGAAACACTTACGCAAAGTTCAATTTTATAAATCTCTCAATGACTCAATTTGAAGATTGTACATCACTTTTTTTTACTAAGAGATGGATTAAGATTTCTTAATGAATAATCATATCAACGATCCAAGTATATATGTCTCGAGGATTTACTATCATGAATGAGGAAATTAATTTTTATTGTCCTGAATGTGGAACCATGTTAAACCAAGGAGAAATCAACCGAATCAACAGTGGAATTGATATCGCTTGCCAGGTTTGTGGAACTGAAATAAATGGGAACGAACAACCTGAACCAGTGGAAGAGATGGCTAGTAAAGAAACAACTAATGATGATATTGGTGAAAAAATAAAAAAGGGCATACAGACTTTTGTTAAAAAAGTAAAAGAATTTGCCGAAGAACTCGATGGTAACAAGAAAAAGCCTTCTAATGCCTATTCTGATGAATAATCACAAATCAATATAGCTATTTTAGTATAAATGCAGCAAAATTCTTTAATTATATACACCGTTCTTTTTTTCAACAAAATATCTGATTTTAATGACAGTGTTATCCATTATTGGAACAATAATAATTTAAACTGCTTCTTCCAAGTTTTTAATATAAATTTTTACACCCAGTTCAGTAACGGATTCAATTTTGTATCCAGAATCAGATAAAAATTCTTCCGCTAATTTAGTATCCATGAAAGAATACGCATTAATTCGTTTCAATTTTTGATGTATACAATAATTTTCAATTCTCTGAATTATTTCTTTTCCAAAACCTTTTCTTCGGTGTTCTGGTAAAATAAATGGTCCAATAAGATGCACTTCATCTTGATCTACCCGGAATTTTGCATAACCAATTAATATATTGTCTTCTGTAAAACCAAAATATTTGAATTTATTAATTCTAAGTTCATCTTCAATTTCTTCAACACGATCTTCAAGATCTTCAATTTCTTCAGCAAGAGGATTATTTTGGTAAAATTCTAAGAACAGATTCAGATCTTCCGGATATAGTTTGCGAAAATCCATTTTATTTTCCACGATTTTACTCAAAAATTCATTTGATTTTATAACTAGGTAATTTCACAATCTTAGTTATATTTTTTGCGGTTGTTTTTATAGATGTGGTTGGTTAAATTCAAAAATGAGTAGAAAAAAAGAAATTTTGGATTGTTAGTTCATTTTCGAAATGATATTATCGAACTTTTCAATCCGATCTGCTAAATAACGAATTTCATCATGATTCATAATTGCCAAGCAAGGAAGGTATACTAATCCATCATGAAAATCTTGATATTTCTGTACACCTTCATAAGAATGGTTAAACATTTTATAAGTTGGATTCCAAATTATGCATGCATTGCTACGATTCATAAATGTAAGAAATTTTTGAACGTGTTTTTTATCCACATAAATCGTATTGTACGGAGTTAATGCTGCATCACGGTACCAAGGGAAATATTTCTTTATGATTTCCTCTGATAAATAGCTTCTAAATAGCATATGCTTATTTTCATATAGATTTTCCATGTTTTTAAAGTCGTAATAGTGCTGATTCATGGATTTCAATAATCCATTGGACGGTTTCCATGTAAAATTATGTCGTTCAAAACCTGGATTTTTTGTGCGATACATATTTGTGAAATCAAGAAGATTCATTTTAAGCAAACTTAAAGAACGTAAGAATAGGTAAGTGATTGGTTTTATGTTATAAAGTAAAAATGTTGGAATTTTTTTCAGTAAATCAATGAATCTTTTACGAAAAGGCTCTGTGGGGTAGTTTGTAATCATCTCAAAAATATCTTTAGCTAATTTTCGGTGATTTTTACGAATAAAAAGAAAACCCCCTCCTAATGCGATCGGACGTTTATCCATTGCCATACTCATGATACTGATGTCAACCAAAGGATCACTAAAATCAGCATTCAACGTCCCGCCTTGGACTCGATCTTCGATAACGATCGCTCCAGTCTTTTTCTTGAATTCAGCTAAACCTTTTAGTTCAAAATCTTGACCAAACATATGGGTGATTATAATTAAATCACACTTTTCAATATCAGGGAATTTTTCTATTGCGTTAAATTGCTTATTAATATCAATAATATGGATATTTTCTGGCTTAACATATTTTTCTTGTCCATCTCTCCAACTTGTATGATGTAGAGGAGTGGTTGCAATAGTCAAGTTTTGCTTTTTTTTACTGAAATAGTTTAATAGAGTATCCAACAACCCCCTATTGCAGTAACCTATTATCTTTATGTAATTTTTATGCTCCTCCCAGAGGTCATATTCTTCGTCTGCAGTAAACATATTCATAAAATGTTGGATAAATTCTGTTGAGCTTAAGTACAAATAATCAGGTGCTGCTAGGATCTC
>JAEOUK010000394.1 GCA_016839385.1 Promethearchaeota archaeon | reverse complement strand
GATGATTGGAATTTAGATGATGATTCTCCTTTAGCAGGTGCTGATATCGCACAGTGGACTATTGACGCAACCAATAATAATGATGATTTCATGCTATGGTTGTTGGCAGCTGGAGAGACTGGTGCAATTACTCGAGAATGGAGCAGATTTTCATTCAATTTAATCGAAATCTGGTTGAAGACCTTCCAAATCAACATCAATGTCTCTGCAATCGTAGATCAAATTGCCTATGGTATGGAAGGTGGAGAAGGAGATGGCCCGATAGCAGGTATGGGATTAGCACAAATCTTCCAAGGTTTAGACATCGAAATTTACATTATGACACATTCCCTCATGGGATTCATCGCATACGATGATGTGAACGCAAATAATGTTCCTGATGTTCAACGTACAACCATCACTGAAGGTGATGTAGAGTCTGAAGTTATAACTGGCTCTGAAGCACGATATTATTTCGCCTTTGGTCAAATCGGAAATATTGTATTTAATGCACCAACTTTAACTCCCGATGGAACGGGATACGAATGGAGCATTGAATTACAAAATGTGCAAATGGCAGCAGTCCCATTAGGAATGAGCCCTTCGGATCTATCTGCACCAATCTTTGAAAACCTTGATTACATAGAATTAGGTTTCACATTTACACCAAAATTGAAGGAAACTGTAACTGCAACCGAAGCCGGAGAGTATTCTGGTTTAACTCCTGATTATGATGAAGTTCAAATGGCTAAAGGTATAATCAAATTGGATCAATACTTCTCCGATTGGAATGATGCTGCTGGTCTAAATCATCCAGGATTAGCTGGATTAGACTTCTCTGTAATCTATGTGAGTACAATTATACACTTCAGAATACACTTCGAGGTAGAAGAGGTTGAGGAATTTGAACTACTTCAAAGCGGAATGTTAAATGAAACCGCTGCTCAAGGTTCAATCAATGCAACTGGAACTATCAAAGTTGGAGACTACACTGGAACACTTCCAGTAGCTGCAGTTGATATAGCAGGTCCAGAATATGAACAAGGTCCCGATGGAGGCCCAGTTACAACTCATCCAGCAAGTACTTGTACAATTCCATTAGCATTCTTAGCCTTTGATGCGGCAGGGCAAGTCCGTTATGAGGATGCTAGTGCTCCAAATCAAAGCTTTCAAGCGGGAGGTTTCTTAAACATCAGTGCTTCTGTCCTGATTTATGCAGTAAACTACCCAACCTTTGATGGAACTGGTGAGGGAATCTGGCACGATCCTACTTTCTCTGTCTTCATGACATGGGATAATCCAGGATTTTGGGCTGTGATCCTTGTAGTTGCAGGAATTACACTGGTTGCTGTTGCAGCAATTTTGATTACCCGACGAAAAAATCGAGTGTAGATTTAAAAACCAAATAAATTCAATTATTTTCCCTTTTTTTTCTATTAAACTTCTAATTCTGTTAGTGATATACTAGCGTATTATCTCCATAAGCGAAAATTCTCCATTCTGAGCATTTGAATATCATAGGATACTTATTTAAGAGATTAGCTCTATTTTGTATCTTAATTACAAGATCCCTTATACTGTCAATTTCATCAAATTGGGGTTCATTAGATTACATAGAGGATTAGCTTATGAGCTACGAGAAGGTATTCAAACTAGTAATTGCCGGCGATGGTGGCGTAGGAAAAACATCCTTAACGAATAAGTTCATTACGGGTATATTCAAAACAGACACAAGAATTACCATTGGTGTAGAATTCTTCATTAAGGATCTAGCGATCGATGGATTAGGTACTGTACGATTACAAATTTGGGATTTTGGAGGAGAAGAACGATTTAGATTTTTGCTTCCTACATATCTAAAAGGTGCAAATGGGATAATGTTCCTATTTTCCGTTACAAACATGCTCACACTTTCTCATTTCGATGATTGGCTTCCAATTTTGCGAAATTATGATCCTGGTATTCCGATTATGTTGGTTGGATCAAAAATTGATTTGAAACAACAACGACGGGTACAAAAATATGAAGCCATAGAAGTTGCCAGATCACGAGCGTGTAGTTCTTATGTTGAAGTAAGTGCTAAAGAAAGTATAAATGTGGAAGAAGCATTTAACACCTTGACAAATGTTATGTGGAAGTACGCACAACGAAAAGCAATTTGAATAAAAAAATTAGAAATAATTTGTGAAAGGAAATAGTTCTAATTCAGGAAAAAGCGAATCATTTGCTTCCATTTTTGCCAAAAACGCCCATTCTCCTTCTGGAATATGATTTCCTTCAGCGTATTCCACCAAAATTTTGTGAATTCGATTGAAATTTTCATAATGAAGCGCAATACGATTTTCAGCATAATCTCGAGCAGCCCACGTGGTAATTAAGAACTGCCAATCACTGCTTTGAAGTAAAAGTAATTCACGAGCAAGTTGCTTAAGCAATCGAGTAACATTTTCATCATCCGATTGGTAAAGTCGTGTTACCATTTCTTCATTTTTTGCTTCGCATTCATATACTTTTTCCCATGTCCATGTGGTCCAAGAGTTTAGCCAAACCCAGTGACTGGAACCTTGACCCCAAGATCCCTCTGTGATTTGACATATCTTATCGGGGGGAAATTGTTCCATATAGAGTCTCGTATTTGTCAATACAATCTCTGGATCATCCTCCATCCACCTCAAAACCCTATTTATCCACCAGGGACCTTCAAACCACCAATGACCAAATAATTCGCTATCATAAGGAGCAGTGATTATACCGGGATTCCCAGTTTTATTCTTTTGTTCACGAAGCACACCTTTTACAACGTCAATGAAATTGCTTGCATTTTCATCTAATTTGTTTGGAACATCATCTACCCAATATAACATTTTATCTCCTAAATCAACTTTCGGACCCGTGACTTTCCAATATCTCAATCCCCCAGGATAATGTTTTTTATGAAAATCTAAATATTCAGAACAACCAGGATATCCATGTTCTCCGCTCCAAACCAAGATTCCAGTTTTTTGGTCCCTTGTGAAAAATGCAACTGGAGATTCCGCACTCTCGGAAGAAACAATATAAGGTTCATAAGGAGTTTTCTCAAAATTCGTTGGATTTTCTTTGTATTGAGACGCGAATTGTTTCCAAAGTTCTTTTAAAAGAGGAAATCGAGCAGCGTATACTCCTTGTGAAAGGCCTCCCATCAGTAAAGCTGTATCAATAAAGAAGTATTTTAATCCATTTTTTGCTAAAAAGTATTCAACTCCAGGACGTTCGAATTCTTCTCCACTAACAGGATTCTTCCATTTATATCCAGGGCGATAAGCACATTCAGGTAACCATACTCCTGTAGGTTCCCTTTGGAAATGTTTTTTATAATTATTAACTGCTATGCGAAATTGTGCATTTATTGAGCTATCTCGAGATAATAATGGACTATACCCGTGAGTTGCTCCACATGTGATAATATCCAAAAGATTACGATCCTGTAACTCTTTAAATCCGGCTAGAATGCTTTTTCCATATTGATTTTCGAAAGCATCCTTAATTTTTAGATAATAGTCCTTCCAGAACATCGTTAATTTAATCCGTTCAGGGGAATATTGATTCCGAGTAAAATCCTCGTAATCATCCTCAGCTGCACTAATCTTTCCGTTAAGATAATCAGTAAATCCCGCTTTAAACGAGGGGTGAGATAACATTTCACATAAAACTGGAGTAATTCCAATTGTGAGCTTTGGATTATAACCATCATCAATAAGCTTATTTAGCTCCAAAAGAATCGGTATATAGGTCTCTGCTGCTGCTTCATTCACCCAGTCAGTTCCATGAGGCCAAACTCCATGATTTAATACCCATGGTAAATGGGAATGCAAAACAAAAGAAAAGTAACCTAAAGGTTCTTGAGTCATTTTATAGAATACCAATAGATTCCATAAATTAAAAGTTCATACCTCATAAATACTATCCAAGAATATACCTTAGAGAAATTGAGAAAAAATGGACGATTTAACTGAAATTATTGATAAAGGTAGAATTATTGCTAGAGCAAATCACATTCTTACTCCTGAATTATGTGCGAAAATTGGAGCTGCTCATGGAACTTATCTAAAAAATAATGGCGATAAGGTAATTGTAGCAGGAAGAGATTATTTTAATAATTCACGTATGTTAAAACGGGCTTATCTAGCTGGAGTAATGAGTACTGGTATTAACATCCTTAATCTTCATTTCGCACCAGTTCCACTACTTCAGTTTTGTATACGAAGATTTGGAGCAGATGGTGGAGTATATTTATCGTCTGGTCATGTTTATGAAGGAGATACAGGAATAAGATTTTATGATGCGAGCGGAATTGAATTTCAAGTGTCCCACCTACAATCAATAAATCAGATCTTCAAGAATAATAAAATCAGAAGGACGAATCCTCTCTCTATTGGAACACTTTCAGATATCACACAAACTTTTGATGTGTATAAAGGAGCAATACCACAATTTGTAAATCGAGATTCAATTTCAAGCGCTGGATTGAAAGTAGTAGTAGATTGTAGTTATGGTCCGACTGGAGATGTTACTCCTGAAATTTTAAATTCACTCAATGTTGGAGTTATAGCACTTAATACCTATTATCGAGCATTAGATGACCGATTGTTTCCTGATCTTGACTCTATAAGGGACACATCTGCAATTGTAAAGGCAGCAGACGCAGATCTTGGAGTAATTTTTGATTCGGATGGATCACGCCTATTAGTCTTCGATGAAACAGGCACATTGGTAGATTTTGAAGATATAATCATGTTACTAATTAGTAACGATGATTATATTCAGAAGAATAAAGAAAATCCCATTATTACTACTTCTTGTTGTAGTAGAATAATTGACGAATTTGCACAAAATTTCAGCTATAAAATAAAGCGTGTTGTAAACCTTCCTGGTGAGATATCTTCTCGATTACGACAAGAACGGGGCGCTTTTGGTGCCGCAGATACGTTTAAATTTTATTTTCCAATTTATGGTCCATTCCCAGACGGAACATTTACGCTTTTAAAAATTCTTGAAGTTTTAGCTCAACGTGATGAACCACTTAGTTCTCTCGTTCGGAATTTCCCTAAAACTATCAAAGTATATCGATCAATTAATGTAAGTAAAAAAGTGTTATATAATTTTCGACAAATAATAAAAGAAGAATTAAAATCTAAGAATTTATTAGTTCTGGACAATCTAATTGGTGTAAAAGTTGTTTTCGAAGAAGGCACTAGTGCAACAGGATTCAAAGCCTCTTGGGTCATGATTCGACCAAGTTTACATCGAAATTCCATGATAATTTCATCTGAAAGTCCGGATCCTGAAATTTCTGAACAATTGATCAAAAAAATAGAATCAATTCTTAAACCAAAAAAGAAATCTACCGTGAAAAAAAAATAAAAATAGCCTTGTGTTAATTTTATCCTCTTTTCACAATTTGATTTGAAGGAATAGTTTGTGCGTCCAAAATTACACCATCTTCAATAATAACATTTGGTCCTAGCACTGTTTCGGAACGAATTATCACATTATTTCCTATTTTACAACCATCAGCAATAACAGATTGACTGATTTCACAATTCTTACCAAATGTCACATTATCCCAAACTACAGAACGATCGATATTAGTTCCATTTCCAATTTTTACATTATCCCCTAAAACTGTTAAAGAATTGATATGAACATTCTCGCCAAAAAATACATTCTTTCCAAGACACACACGCTCTTGAATTGATGAATTCTCAGGTAATATAGGAGTTTCTCTAACCCATTTTTTGTCATTTTTAAGATCTCGACCTTCAGGTAAAATAGGCCATCCGTATTCCCGTAATATATCCCAATTTGCCCATAAATATGTTTT
>JAEOUK010000393.1 GCA_016839385.1 Promethearchaeota archaeon | reverse complement strand
AAAAGCAATTCTACTAGAAAGATCCCAATGAGTACGATTTGAGTGGTATTTTTTGTTCCTTTGAGGTTAGGATTGGTGAATATCTCTAATAAGCTAGACAAAATGACCAATATGTATAGAATCCATGAAACTGGTAGAGTCCAAATTATTGTTGAAGGGGACATGGCTCCAAGTGCAGTAAGATGCCATACTTTGATCCCAATTTCGTGGAATGTTAGAATCCAAAAAGGATAAATCCACCATGGAGTCGATTTTAACCCATTTTTCGTGGTTAGTAGACGTCTGATATTATATACTAATGGAATAAAGACAAAAGCTGCCACGAATTGGTAATGGAAAAAATCAAAAGTAAAAGTAGCACCAAAAAGCCACACAACTAACCAAGTGCAAGTTTGGAAGATAAACACCCAATTTTCCTTTAAGATTGCTGTTATGGTTTTGCTCTCAGAACGAGTCTCAATCTTCAGTAATGAATGAAGTTGTGCAATTTTGTGTTTTTCAATTCTAATTTTTTTACTTTTAAAAGAAATATACAGACTAGGGACAAGCAGAATTATCCCTTCTTTATAGTTCTCTTTATTTTTGAGCATGAATTCCTTATCTGGAAGAAACCACATAAGGAAGTAAAGGATTACAGTGAACAATCCATAAAAAAACATAGGAAGCCCTTGATAAAGTGCTTTAACACTCAGAAGCTTTACCCCTTCGTTAAAAAAGTACAGATTCCAAGCGAATCCCAGCATGTACACAAATGCCCAGGCAAAAGATTCATGATTTTGGCCAGATTTGATGCTATAGCTTGGTAAATCATAAGTTAAAGATTCGGTTTTCCTGAATCGAGAATTCTTTATCGTCATTACTTGATTTTCAAAGGAAATTACCAAATTATATCGATTTTCGAGTAAATGAGGAATAAATACCACGAAATTGGAAAATATTGAGACCAGAATAAAGACTCCAATAGGAAGTGGGATTAATATCTGAAAATTATGTTCTAAACAACCAGCTGCTACTGGTATAAATATAATTTGAACGCAAACGTGTAATAATTTTATAAAATCAATTCCTTTAAGTCGAAGTGTAGTGGTATGTTCCTTTTTCATCCTTGAATTCCATCCAATATGCTTGTATGATTGCAATACGTACTAATTAATCCATGACCTTGCCAAATTTGAGCCACATCTTGAGCAGAAATTAGTTGTGGTGTAATATTCAAACTCGATTCAGGAGCTTCAATCCAATTCATGTATCGAGCCCACCAATAAATCGTTGTAAAATCTGCATGATATTCTTCATGTAAAATATCATAAGATGGGGACGGCGTGCGTAATCTAAACGGAGTACGTTGCCATATCCAATCTTCACGAGTACGCCAATCAACTGGAAGTGCCCATAAGGTATGTTCTTTCATTGCATCTAATCCAATTCCAACTTCAATTAAATTTCGCATGAGTATGCTATCATAATATTGTTCCGCAAGAGGATCTAAGAGTAATTTTAGTCTATCTTCTTCATTTGAATAATCTAGTCCATTATCTGCAAAATACGTTGAAAGTTCGGAATAGTCTGGTTCTTGATAGATATTAAACCCATTCCACCTATCTTCAGCCATTCTCGCCAGCGAATCTTTAATTTCCGATATAATGTGGCCACGGTGCGAAGAATTTGCAGCTGCAGAATTGGGATTTTTTAGTTGGGGTTCCATTGACAGATATAGTGCTTGAAAAAACGCATTTTTCAATGGTTTAATCGCAGCGTAATTATCTTCTAATAAGTCGTACCAGACAGAACTCGCCTCAGAATCCCGTTCAAAATACCACCATGCCCATTTTGCTTCCCAATTTAAATTTGAGGGATAAAAGGATGGCCAAACATTATTATATCCATTATAATTATTCTGCATCATCATAAAGTTGTACTGAGTTAACATTTCTTGGTATAATGGGGTATATTTCTCAGGATCAACCTCCATTGCGACCCTCAAAAATGCCGTAGGCAATTCCCAACCAGCAAAAGGGGAACCATCCATATCTGCACCATTGGTTCGACGAGAATTCAGGTTCCCAGAAAGTGGTTCGATGGTTTTCCAATCATTTTTTCGTAGATTATCAACAACCTCAACCAGAATTGCTCCAGCGCGGCGTAATAAATCCTCATTCTGTACAAAGTTGAGAATACTTGCCATACCGAAGACTAAACCCACATTTTGATCTCGAGATGTATCGCCAACTACAAACCAGTCAGAAAAATCATATTCAAAATTTGAAACAGTACCCCATTTAGTGTATATCGAAGTAGCAGGACATAGATTACCATAATAGTGACTTGGATTATCAGATCCCTCTGCATTAAAACCAAAGGTGTTATTAGGAAGTGCAAATCGTATTAAGTGCCCTGGAATACCAGTTGCTCGAGTCTGAATCCAATACCCATCTAAAACACGAGATATTTGCTGTTCTGCTGCTTGGACTCCCGCAATGTTACCTTCACGGTTATATACAGCCCATCGCAGACATTCACCTTGCAAATATTCTGCAGTATGGATAGGACTATCCCCTAAATGATTTAAACTTAAAAGCCGAACATCTGTTAAATTGTCTTTCCAATTAGGGATAGATGGATTATCAGGAGTCCACGTATAAGGATCCGGAATGCCATGTTCAGGAAAGTAATTTGCATCAAATTGAGCAACACCACTAAATCCTAAAGGCATGTGATAAAGTGCTTGTCTCATTTCTGCGCTTAATACATTATGATCTGTTGGATTTCCTTCCACTAATAAGTGTAATCGGGTCGAATTGATTGATTTGAGAATATGAGGATTGTTTTCAGGCTCAAACTCCATGAAATAGAGGAATTTATTGAATACAACGTTTGTGTATATCAAAAATGATGAAAGAAAGGTAATAATAATTAGAAATATTGAGAGAGAAATTATTTTGGTCTTAGACCATCGCTTAATTTTTCGATTTAACCTCATATTCTTAGCTTGGCAGTTTCTCTTTATAAAAATATCAAAGACTAGCCTTCACAATTAGAATGTCATTCTTCTTTTTTTACTACATAATGAATTGCATCTGTGGGATGCCAAGCTACATTTCCTTCGCTATCGATAGTAGCTCCAGCATGTCGTAAAGCCCAACAAGATATAACTACACCAACCGGAAGACTAGCTGGATGACGTGCCGCAAATTCCATATGTACATCTAAAACCGATGGTCCTTCACCCAATCCCATAACTCCTATTTCCAATTTATTCAGAATTTCTAATAATTCTTTTTCAATCGTAGAAATATTCTCATCCTCATGATATTGGAACAACGGTCGTAAAAGGGCTTTCTTTGCGAGGTTCATGCACATATCTTCACCACCACCTACCCCTATTCCGACTGTATATGGAGGACATGCTAACGGACCCGCTGCTGCAACAGCCTCTACTACAAATTCTTTCACTCCTTTAATGCCTTTTCCAGGAGGAATCATTTTCATTTTTCCCACATTAGAGCTTCCTCCTCCCTTTGGCATGGCAATAATTTCACATGTATCTCCTTCTACTAAATCAAAATAAAACCAAGGAACATAACCGCGAAAACCAACATTATTTTT
>JAEOUK010000392.1 GCA_016839385.1 Promethearchaeota archaeon | reverse complement strand
CAAACGTTGCTAGTATGTTGAATGAATTCTTGATTCCGATTAGAAAATATTTTGAAAAGAATGCGAGTGCTAAGAAGTTATTCGATTTCGTATTGTAAGCACAAAAAAATCAAACAAAGTATGAAAAAGGAAGAAAATAATTCTCAAATTTTTATTTTTATGTTATTGGTTTTACATATCCAAAATATGCAGAGATAATACCGGCTAATATGGATACATCGGCAAGGAAGTAATAGACTGAGTAATCACTAGTTTTTAGGAGAAAATCTAAAACAAACATAAGTATCGCTAAAATGAAAAAACATGCCATTAAAACCAACGAAAATATCGCCGAACGATAAGTTTTATCAGATTTCTCTATATGATTATACAATTTAATTGCTTTCATTACAAACATAATGTACACCACAAAAACATATAGGAAAACCATAATAAACATTCCAAGATGGTAATATGTGTCTGCAGGATCTTCGGTGGAGGGAGTAACTAGTCCAAATATAATTGTTCCAACTCCAAATAATATCAAAAATACATGCCATCCTATTTTCCGTTTCGAATCGAAAATTGCTTCCTTCAATAAATAAGTAAAATAAGTGGATATAATTAGAAACACAAACGAGAATCTATACCAACCTATGAGATATAGAAGCTTCTGAGTAAAAGGATATGGTATCCATCTTATATCATTCTCAACTTCTAAGGGATAATACGTTAGTCTTGAAGTGAATAGCAAACCAAATGCAATTAGTATAAAGAAAAATATGTAAAATACAATCAATTTCAATTTCGATTTTGACTTGAAATATTTGATAAGTATCAATAGAAGGAAAATTGCTATTAGAAATATTAGACTACTTTCGACTAATATCGAAATTTGTTCGGTTGTTAGTGCTACCATGCTTAAAGGATTTGATTTAAAAATATAAAAAGTTAATCTAGAAAAAGATAATGATCAGAGAAAGTTCTTTGAAGCCCATCTAGCTTGTTCCATTAATTCATACGCCTTATCCGCATACTCACGCACCATCCGATGTGTATTGAAATATGAACCCAATGAAATTGCATGTCTCATGCGGTTAATCCATTCTTGTTTATTTTTATAATATAGTGGAACAATTTCTTTTTCGAGAAGCGTATAAATATTGTTTGCTTCAAGTGCATCATTATTTTCCTCGCATCCGGGTTCACCTGGTGCAAGACCGATAGCCCAACCAGCAAGCGGATCCATTTTATACCCCTCAATCCACCAACCATCCAAAATGCTCAAATTCAATAGTCCATTATGAGCAGCTTTCATCCCACTTGTTCCAGACGCTTCACGATAGCGTGTTGGATTATTTAACCAAACATCACACCCACTAACCATCAGTTTTGCTAGATCCATATCATAATTCTCTAAAAATGCGACTTTAACGCGGTAACTATTCCATAAATGTTCAGAATGGTCATTAATTTTCTTAATTAAAGATTTTCCATATTCATCTCGTGGATGGGCTTTTCCCGCAAATAGAAATTGGATTTTATTCTGCGATATTTTGGCTAATCTTTCAAGATCTGAAAAGATTAAAGTCGCTCGTTTGTAACCAGTAAAGCGACGAGCAAATCCAACCGTTAATATATTGTGATCCATTAGAACGTAATGATGGGATTTTTCATAATCCAATAAAGCTAATTTCGCTTGGTGATGTGCTCTCCAAAGGTCATCCGCATCAATTTTCCATATTTTCTCAAAGAAACTCGCAGTTCGAGGTATATCATCTGTCTCAAAAGAGTCAAATAATTTAGTCAAATAAGGATTTGTCCAATATCGTGAATGGACCCCATTAGTTATATAATCAATTTTTGCTCCAGGAAACATTTTTTTACTTACTTCTCCGTGTTTCTGAGAAACACCATTGATGTATCTGCTCATAGAGATGGCTAACTTGGTCATGTTCAATTTATCTTCACCTGCAAAATCTTTAATATCTTGAGGAACTTGATTTTGAAGCACATCATAAACCAAATTATAGTCAAATCTGTCATGTCCCGCTTCTACCGGGGTATGAGTAGTAAAAATGGTTTTATCTCTGACCAATTTTTGATTTCCATTGAATTTACTTAAGAGAAAGAGAGTTAGAAACGCTGCATGCCCTTCATTCATATGGTAAGTCGTTAGATTCTTGTACCCGAGTTTATCCAGAAGTTTTGCACCTCCAATACCTAAAATTATCTCCTGAACAATGCGTTGAAACGGAGTGCTATCATATAAAACGTGAGTAAAATTACGTTGCCATTGTTCATTCCCCTCAATATCCGTATCCAATAGATATACGGGAATAGTCCATCCGGTTTCTCCATGAACTTCATATTTCCACGCACCCACATTTACTATCTTTCCTTGAATTTCAAGTTCAATTACGCTAGGAATCAATTCAAAAGCATCTGAAAAGTCCCATCGTATTTCATGTTCTACTTGATAACCATCCCCATTGATGATTTGAAAGAAATATCCCTTATCATAGCATAGAGTCACAGCCACCATCGGAATCTCTAAATCTGCTGCACTTCGAATGGTGTCTCCTGCTAATACTCCAAGTCCTCCAGAGTAAGTAGGAATATCACTATGAGCACCAATCTCCATGGAAAAATATGCTATACGTCTCATTGAGGCGTCTTTTTTTACTGCAGTTCCATTCGATACCATATAACTAATAAATTTCTTGTTCTTTTATACTTTATATTTAGAAATAGAACTTGAGAATAGATAATGGTAGTCTAATCATGGATACAACAAAACGGGAATTTAGAGATCGGAAAATATGCCTTACTTCCAAAATTGAAGGGGGAAATGCATCTAATTTTGAAAAATATCCAGGAGATGTATATGGATTTAGTCCGATAAGAGATCCGGGAGAAAATTACTCAAGTCAGGCATATTATTTCAAATTTCAAATTGAAAACTTGCGAAATGAAGATATAAACGTCACAGTAACTGCTATTGCAGAATACGATGATGTTTGGAAAGGTTGGCAATTATCTCTCAATCCTAAGATTTGGATATTTTATCCTAATGATTTAAGAGAACCAATTCATCTTGTTCCTGATCGAGTGAAATCGACACCATGGAGCATGTCACTAAATTTATCACTAAAACCTTTTGAAAAACTAATTCTTTCCAATATGTTCACTCCCTCTCTTTCAAGTTTAGTTCAAAAAGTAGAAGACCTTGCGAGCTTATACCCTACATTTCTAAAGTTACAAGAAATTGGTAAAAGTCCAAAGAATCATCCAATCTATTCAATCATTGTAAATCCAGATGTACCATCTCATAAGCTATTTAAGATATTAATTGGAGGAAGTCCCCAGCCAAATGAGTTTGGAGATCATGCGGCGTTGCAGATACTTCAGAATTTTTTGAAACAAGATGCGGATTATTGGGATATATTTGCCAAACTATTTTCTTTG
Organism: Promethearchaeota archaeon; assembly: GCA_016839385.1. The sequence continues at coordinate 6,625 of JAEOUK010000392.1, read as the reverse complement.
GAATTTATTTTCTTTCAAAATCCAGATGGAATGGAACTTGGAACTAATATGGTCAATAATAAGGGAGAAAATCTCTTTTTTTCCTATTGTAATGAACTTGAGAACATGCCCATGGAGAATCAGTTCATATGGAGCTACCTTGCTCAAAACCCCCCAAAATTATATCTGGAAATGCATTCTTTTTTTCAAGATCAAAAAACTATTAGACCGTATATTTACCCAATTGATTTATTAAAAGAAAAAAGAGAAGCAAAAATTTATCAGAAACTTGCAAAGGACTTGATTAAATTCAGTAACGGAGTGAAGGAAGACATTTCTCTTAACCAGCCATATTTTGATAATACACTTTGTTATAAATTGATGGAAAAGTTCGGTACACTATGTTTCCAATACAAACTCCATTCTCGTTTGACTACACTAGAAATTTCTAAAATATCTTGGGATCTTTTCTTAACCCTTCAAAAAGCATTAAGACGTATTATTTAGAGAAATCTCTTTAATTAAATTTTGAATTTCCTTGTCGTAATAGGAAAGAGGTTTGTAAGGACCTGCATATCGGGTAAACATCTCATTAGGTGCACTTATAATGCGAGAAAAGCCAAATGAATGGATCTGATTTTTTAGAATTATTTTAAAAGCATCATAAAATTGCATTTTAGTGAGTTTTTTTCTTATAAATACGTTCAAAAACGCAAGATTCATGTTTTTTTGATAGGATTTGAAATTATGCGCTAATTTTTTTATACCTTTAATGTTATGCTCAGAAAATATGGAATAATGATATACGGGAAGGTTGAGATTCTCATAATGTTCCTCTTCATCCTTTGATGTGAGGGTTTCTTCAATATATTTCAACAAGACGGAATCTTGATTGTATCTCACCTTCAGATAATTATCCAAATGAGTTTGACTTAAAACATAGGATACCTTTTCCTGTTTTGTATTATTTTTTAGGGTATTTGCTACAGAAGTAATTACATCAATGAGAAATTGGAATGAATCTTTAGTTTTCTCTGGAGGAAATCGAGTGAAATATTGAACAGTTTCTTTCAATCCATTAAGACACACGCTACATACAATTGGAGTAGTGCCTTTGTAGTCCACTAAATCAGTGGGTTTTTCAAAAAGATCATCTTCAAATAACAATTTTGAAAGATTTGACCAATTTGTTAATTTGCTAACGTTCCTTGAAAGAATCTCCATTTTCTCTTCGAATATATTTATCGCATAGCAAATCCATTCATTAAGGGTATCAAGGAATTTCTTCTGGTCTTTATTATGGGCTTTGAAATTATTTTTATCATTTTCGCCCTCGATATCCCCATTTGACACGCAATATTCAATAGATTTTTTGGAATTGAGTAAATTTTCTGAAATCTGGATTATTTTCGGGAGATTTACATAGATTTTATCTAAAATTAGAACTGAGTCATCAATAGATGTCATCTGGACAGGATTAAGATGGGGAGTTAGAACATATTTTTGATAACCTCCTTGTTTAGTTAAAGGTGTATTGATAAACGAACAATTGTGAACTCGAGCAATCTGTAATAACCGTTTTTGGATTTCTGGAAGATTACGGTATACATCAGTTTCGATATATAAGGATTTGAATTCAGATGATAAATTTATAAGTAAATTAGGTTTTGAAATAAGTTTGATGGGGTTCTTTTCTTGTTTTAATTCCTCAATATCTTCATAATACTTTGTTAGTATCAATTCAATCTCCTCATTCATACTAACTATATTATGTAAATCAACTTCGAACCAAATTTCCCAAGTTCTACTATGAATATTGCGTTTATCATGAGAATATTGAACACTCACAGATGGAATCATCTCTAGCAACAATTCTAAGACATTTTTTTTCGATTGATTAAAATATCCGCTAAGATCTTTAATTACTCGTTCAAACTCAGTGATTACTACACCACCACTGAAAAAATTCTTCAAATTATCGACTACGTTTTTTATAACTAGTGGTAAGTATTGATTTAGAGTATTTTCAGAATAATTCGAATGGGATTCATACTCCTTACATAATGTGAATAAAATTTTTGAAAATCTTTTACCCGAAATGACTACTTCTAATGGATTTAATCCCCAACTTTCTGGATGTAGAAAAAATATTTTTCCTGATAGGTAAAAATCAGCGAAACGTTGAGGAAGAAGAGTTAATAGTAAAAACTGCTCCATTATGTTCTTTCCCAGTTCGTTGTATAGCATTGTACTATTTTGAAAATTACCATTATCTAATAACTGTTTAACATCATACGGTGGTAATCCTAATCGTGTGAGTTTATGACGAGCTTCTTCTTTACCTGATTCTAATAAAATGAAGTTCATATACTCTCGTATTAAAGGAGCAGTAAGATAACCTATGTTCGCATTCAAGATTTTTCGTTTTGCAATACGAGCTAATTCATACGCTTCTTCTTTTTTAAAATTAGCCTCTCTTATCAGGTTTTCAGCAATTTTTGTTTCATCAAAGGGTTCAAAACAAAAATCACTCGTTCGAACCATTATGTCTCGATTATGTTCTTCAATTATTTTTTCTATTGTATCAATTTGATCATATAATTGTCTACCTAATTTTGTTAAGGTATAAAAACTGGTATCTTTTTCCACAATACCTAATTCAACCAACTTTTTTAAATGGTTTGCCAGGTTTGATGAATTTTTATTCTCATATCCTATCTCTTCCAACAATTTAGTAAAGCTTAATGAATTTGCATGTTCCGCTAATAATCGAATAATTTCCATGCGTGTATCATTAGAAAACGCATTTAGACTTCCAGTTAAATTTGGTTTCATATTTGTAACCTACAAAATTTTCTTTGATTTTTGTCGTTATATTTCACCGTAATAGATTGGAGCATTAAAATTGTCGGTTGCGACAAAAATCTCGCAGAAATTCTAAGTAATAGAGATTGTAAATCCGATTAAAAAGGTTTTCCCCTTACATATTTGTAGAAAAAATGTAAAATCGGAACAAATTTAACATCGATTAAAAGTAGTAATTACTAATAGGAGTTTTATTTCCAAAAATGAATGGGAGATTACCAAAATTAACGAAGATATTGAGAAAATTGAACGAGCTCTTACATCCTTATCCAATACTGAAGAAAAATTAACAGAAGTTTTTGGAGAAATATCAAAAATTTTAACAGAAACCAAGAACAATCTTGTAAATTTAGAATACAAGAAAAAGGAGTTGGAAGAAGAGAGTTCTTTACTGGCAGACCAAATAAATCAGCTAGAAATCGAAAAAGAAGATATTCAAACTGCAAAGCGTTCTTTAGAACAAGAAAAAAATGAGTTACAAACTGAAGCAAGAATTCTAAAGATTGAATCAAGAGAAAAAGAAGAGAAAATTGGAGAATTAACATCAAATCAAAAAGAACTCCTTAAAGAATATGAGATTCTTAAAGAAGAACTAAAATCATTCCAAGAAATTGCAACTGCAGCTGTGAGAAAAGAATTTGATTTCGAAGAGATTAAGAACCTTCTAAAAATCTATGGTGTATTAATCAGCGAAATCTATGATGCAACTCCTCACTACAGAATTTTGGATTTGCTGCATGGGGATAAAGAAGAAATGAGTAAAGAAGACATAAAAGGAGCAACAGGAATCACGGGGGCTATGGTTCTGCATGCGATCTTCGATCTTAGAAAAGCTAATTTAATTACATACGATGAAGAAACTGGACTAGCAAAACTTGTACGCAGAATTTTTACAAAAGAGAAGAAAAAGTAAAAAGGATTATTCAGAATCTTCTTTGGGAGTATATTCCGGAAGTTCTGTGAAAATTATTTTAGCAATATCATATCCTTCCTCTGAAGGATTATTACTCCCCGCTCCTCGTAATAAGGTCTCACCAGATTCATTATTTAATTCCACAACATGGATTTGTTGATATTGTGTGAGAATTGATTGATATTTTTGACCTTTCGTATTATCTGGAACAATTAAAATGGCTTCATCAATTTGATTCTGATCGATAGCGTTCTGGATTCTCTGTGCTGCGTAAAATGCCGCTACACCACCTGATCGATCGAAATCTTTCACTGCAGGGACTTCGAGTCCGACTCTCCTATTATTATAGGTTACTAAACCCGCAAGAGTTACTTTTCGACGTCCCAATGGGAACTTAAATTCTAAATCTACCTTATATTCATAGTTATTTTGATCACCCAGAATTTTTATGCATTTCAGAGCTGCTCCTGCAACTGAGGGTTGATTGACTTCAATAATGAAATCTTCCTCTTGCATCATCTTTTCAATTGTTGCAGCAAGGGATTCTTTACTCCCAGCCGCTCTTTTGGCTTCTGCAGCTAATTTTTTGATCTCCTCATCAATTTCACTCTTAACCAATTCAGGTTTCGCAACTGGAACTATGGATTCATCTTTCATTAATTCCTCAAGTGTCATTTCCCCAGAAATGATTTTATCTACGAAAATACGTATCAGTTTAATGATTGAACGTTGATTACCATCTGTTTTGTGATATATTGAATTCAATAATTGGTCATTTAGTGGGAACAGTGGATAAGTTGGAGGATTAAGATTATTTTGATTCCAAAAATGCAACATTGACTTTGCAAAATAGAGTTTTAAATCATCCATTGTCCAATTCTGCAACTCATGTTCAGGTTCCATGCGAGATCGCAAAGGCATATCAGCAATTTCTAGAATTCGAGGCCAGATTTCCTTTAGAACAGCAATTATAATGACTAAATTTTTTACTTCATTGTATAATCTCTTGATAATTTCTAAGAATTTTCGTTCAGCGTCTGGTCCATGCATACGATAAGGGGATTCCAACTCATCAAAATATAAGACAATTGTTTTATCTGTATGTTCGGTTAGTAACTTGATCATTGCTAGACAAATATCATCTTCTTCAATTACCGAATTGATCCCGAGAGTATCCAATTCCTCTTCATCTAAATCCTCACCTAATAACCATCGCTCTGCAAGCACTTTTCGATCTTTGTCCATCTCATAGATAACGAGTGCTTTCACACAATCTGCAAAAACACCCGGATAATTGCGAATACCTGCTTGGATTACTTCTTCAATATCGGCAGATCCAAACAATCCCAAATGTTTCTTTTTTTTCCCTCCCCATTTGGTTACAAGTTTGCCAGACACAATTTTAAGAATATCTGCGCCCATTTCATCAATGATGCACGAGTATACGTGTAATAAGATTCGAATTGATGCAGGAGGACTTGGCACATAAACAATTGTCCAGCCACTCGGACCTTCATAAACGAGTTCTTCCGCTGAATCATCAGCTTGGAGCATTTTTCGCTCCCTATCTTTGTAAGCCCAGTAAGCATGAGTTTTCCCCGTTCCGGCAGCACCAAGAATGGGAATCAAACGCGTTGATTGGTCCAGTTGAGTTTGCTGAACTGCTCGGAAAACGTTTCGATCAATAGTTTGACGACTTCTAGGAATGTCAATGACATCCTCAATATCCCCACGGCTTACAAACCTATCAAAGGGTGTGGCACCTTCCCTTAATACCTCAAGGTAGAGTTCTTTCTCTTCCTCTGAAATGTTTTCATACGACATGATAAATCAGTCTTTATTTTCGGTCTTTACAGTCTATACAAAAGAAGATAATTGTGACCTTTAAGATTATCTACAACAATGATCTTTCCAACATAAAAATAGGTAGTATGATAAAGATATGGAGATAATATGGATCTAAATTGCCGTGATTTTCCTTCGTTTTATCCTAATTTACTGAGATTTTCTTTCCTTTGCGTCTTTCTTTGATTTTTTCTAATTTTACTTCCAATATACCATTTCTATATCGTGCACGAGCATGGTCAGGATTAATACTGGAGGGAAGATCTACAGTTGTATTAAATTTTCTAACATCATCCTCATCACAAGCTATTATCGTCAAAGATCTATCAGTTGCTTTTAATTCAATATTTTCTTTTACGCATCCGGGAATTTCAGCTACTACAATAACTTCATCCTCTTCATCCATTATATCTACTAATGGTTCTCTTTCGTCCTTGACGTCAACTTCACTAGGATCAGTTTCTTGTTTACTTCCAAATGGTTCAAATCTTGGAATGCCATCCTTCCCTATTGTCATTTTTCCTTTAAATACAAAAGGTTGAATCCCAGATCTAGCCAAATTCTCATTAAACATTTTCTGCAAGTCTTCTGGAGACATATCCTTTAAATCAGGATTTAATTGACTCAATTGGCGCATGAATTCTTGCATCATTTTTGGTATGTCTATTCCTAATTGCTTGCCAAGATTTTCCAATAATTTTTGAAAATAATCGGAATCTTCATTTTCTTCATCATCGGCAGATTCCTCAAAATCATCTTGATCTTGAGATTTTCGAGTCTTACTTCTTTTTTTTCGCTTCTTCCGATCATTGTTATGTGTGATAATTCTTCCATGTAATGTAATTATTAGAATAATTTATTTGTTCTGTGAATAAAATTACCGTATTTTACTTAGGATGACTGATTAAATAAAAGTCTATTCCATAATTCTGTGCTAAATTTTTGTCATATATTGGACTATCTCCGAAATATACAATCTCGCTTTTTTTTATGGATGGAAAATGATCATGAATTATTTTAATT
>JAEOUK010000391.1 GCA_016839385.1 Promethearchaeota archaeon | reverse complement strand
CTATTACTTTCTCATATATATATTGAGACTATGTAGATATTCTATTTCTAAAACTATCCAATTCCGACGAAAGAAAAAAATTAATGGGCATGAGGTAAGATCCCATAATCCATAAAATTGTTATCCATAAATAGAGGGATGTGAGGGGGATAATACGTAGCATATACCAAGAATGCTCCCAAAATCACAATACCAATGATTGCGAGAGTAATTCTTAACCATTTTTTATTCCTCCAAATTTCTTCTCTAGTCAGAAGTTTATAACTTATGTATTGCTGCACACACGTTATGAGGAAGAGCACGATTGAATCAATGATGAAATTTTCGTATCCTGTAACACCTGTGTAAGTGTAGAACACAATTATGTTCATAATTGGAGTAAAGAATAAAACCGACATCTTGGCAAGTAGAAAATTATTTGTCTTCTTGAAGATAAAGATTCCTTCTATCAGGAAATATAGTACTGCTGGCCAGAACATTAATTTCACATGTTCCCAAACTGATTCATTCACTGGAAAAAACCAACCCAACCATACGGGATCCCCTAACCATTCAAACATGAAGTGCCATACCGCACCTACACCAAAAATTACAAAAGCTCCGACAATTTGCCAGATCTTGATCTGTTTTAAATCATGAGTTTCTAAGGTCATTATACTTTGAATATGATTAGAAATCAAAAAAAGATGAGTATTGAAAAATATAAAAAATAGCATGAAAATGTCAAGGAGTACTTAGTGAAATAGTTAAAAAATTACTAAATTATTAACTCATTTGGCTTTCAGTGACTTGTGACTATTCTAATAAATTCTACTACTTCTTTCCTTTTAAAAGTATATCAACTTGCTTAAGTGCTAATTCTCGCAATTCTTCTTTGTCGAACTTAAGATCTTCATGAATTTTAGAATCCCGAACAATGTCATCAGTCAAGATATCATATTCAAGATAAGTAACTCCTAATACAATAGAATATAGGTAGAATCCAATAAGTTTTAAGTCAAGATCTTGAAGAATCTCTCCCCGATCACGACCTTCTTGTAGAATTTTAAAAATAACATCAAGCACTTGTGAAGACTCGTAGGTTTTTTCATTTATACCGATAAAAGGTTTTCCATCCTTTATTGGAGGATCAGGAGGACGGGTAGATGTCATTAATTTCCATCGATTTGAGTCTTCGGCTGCGAAATCAAACACAAATTTGCCTACTCGCTTTAAGATTTCAATAGAATTCTTCTCACCATCTGAAAAAGCAGTCTCTTCGATGCCTTTTTTGAAATCCCGCATAGTTTTTGTTCGAACTGCGATCCATAACTCCCGTTTGCTGGAAACATAGTTATAAAGGTTCCCTTTCGACATTTGCAGATGTTTGGCTAATGCACGCATCTCAAAACCAAAAAAACCTTTTTCTCTAATTAGTGCTAAACTCCCATTTAGTATGTTTTCCATTTGATGAGCTTTATCTTCCTTAGATCTCGCTCTTGTCTTTTTGGAATTATCTTTTCGTTTAGCCAACAAAATCACCAAACAATTTCTTCTATATTTTTCCAATTACTTTAAAATTATACGCTTAATATTTTTGACTCCCAAGGAAGAAAAAATGAGAATAATATTACTTCGAAATAATGTGTTTTTCACAGAGATCGAGAAATTCCTCTTTTACATCTAAACCCAAACCTGGAGAATCAGAAACATGAATTAAACCCCCAATTTTTTTATCATATTGCATACCTCCAATTATAGGATCTTCAGCGTGGGAATATGCACAATCTAAATCCAAAAATGCGATATTTGGGTGTGCTATAGCTAAATGAGCTGCAATGGTTAATCCTAAACGAGTTTCTCCAAAACATCCTAACATGCATTGAACTCCAGCACTTTCAGCAACAGAATTAATTTTAAGTGCTGAAGAAATCCCTCCACATTTACCTAACTTGATGTTTAAGTAATCAGCTGCACCCATAGCGAGTATTTTAAAAGCGTCATGTTCAGAAAAAACTGATTCATCTGCACAAAGTGGAACATTGACGCTATTTCTGAGTTGCACAAACCCTTCTAAATCCCAAACCGGAAGAGGTTGTTCAACATATTCTAAATCATAAGGTTCCATCAAATCGATATTCTTAATTGCCATTGGAACATTCCACCCTTGATTTGCATCCACTCGTAGTTTTACGTTATCTCCAAAAATATTACGCAATGCAGATACATAATCAACATCTGTGAAATCTTTTCTTCCGACTTTTAACTTGATTTCAGAGAATTTCTGTTTTTTTATTTCTTGAGCACGAGATATAGTTTCTTCAACTGTATCCG
>JAEOUK010000071.1 GCA_016839385.1 Promethearchaeota archaeon | reverse complement strand
TGAGCGATTTGTTCAACAGTACCATACCATTTCGTTGCGATCTCAAGAATTGGAAGAAACTTTGTTGATTATAGGAAAAGAACTAGTGGAGGGATAAACATTGACCGAATCTGAAAAAAAACAGCAATTAGAATCTTTATGTGCCGACGTTTCGTATATGTTTGTTTTGAATAAAAACTATGAGATTGTATATGTTGTAAATGATGCTCAAATTACAAATTCCACCACAGAGGAAGAATATCAACAAGCATTGGATTCATTTATCAGTCGACATTTCCAGTTTAAAACTCTTTATGAAATTGTGAATGAGAATATAATTGAATTACACCCGAAAACCAACCATAAACAGATTTGTATGGACTGTGTAGGGGATCCAGATACGATTATTATTCACGAGATGTGCATTCATGAATTTATTACTTTTTTGGAACGAATTTTTTATGATCGTAATATAATACAGCTTTCTTAACAATCTTGCTCATCTTTTTTCAAATACAAAATGCATGAAGTAATTTGGTCTTCTTCCCGTTTTCGCTTTTATAAGGAAATAAAATCAGAATTCTCTTGTCATGCATGAAGTTGCTTTGGATACAATCAAAAATGAATCTTCTACTCAAACTATACTAGATTCTAAGTATCTGATAAAGGAAAACCTTCAAGTACGTGATTATCAGATAAAAATTGCACAGAAATGCGTGAAAAACAATTATTTAGTGTCGATTCCGACAGGTTTGGGGAAAACGATAATTGCGATCTTAACTACCGCGGGAATATTAACACACACGAGTCCAAATTTTAGATCCAAAATCGTAATGATTGCCCCCACAAAACCTTTAATTGTGCAAAACTCAGAGAGTTTTAAACAATTCTTAAGAGTAGATATCGATAAAGATTCGGTATTAACAGGTTCTATCCCATCTCACAAACGCTCGGAATTGTTCAATTCTAGGCGAGTTCTATTCTACACCCCCCAAACTTTGCGAAATGATCTAGAAAATAATTGTTATGGGCTTAAATATGTCGCTTTACTCATTGTAGATGAAGCACATAAAGCTACGGGTAATTATGCATACACAACAATTGTGAAATTTTACCATGAAATGAACCCAAAAGGAAGGATTCTAGCCTTGACAGCTAGCCCTGGATCTTCGCAAGAACAGATTAAGGCATTATGTGAAAATTTGTTTATCCCATATCAAAATATCGAACTTCGAACTCGGGAAGATGAAGATGTAAAAGATTACGTCAAAGAAATGACCATTGAGAAAATAGCAGTGGATAAATCTCCGTTCATGGAAGAAATATTGCCTGAATTACATGAAATATTGAAAGAACGGTTGATTTTTCTGATGGAATGCGGGTTTTTAGAAGATTATAATGGGAATCCTATTGAGAATATCAATCGATCTCATCACTTTAACCAACACCAAGCTCTTCAATTGAATAGAAAGTTGCTTGCTCGAATTCAAGAATTAAAAGGAACATTGATTATTCCGGGAACTCAAAACGAACATCTTTATCAAGCTTTATCTGTGAATGCGGAAGTACTACGCATATTTCATATGATTAAGACTACCGAAGCTCAAGGCTTGAATGTGTTATTAGAATATATGGAGCAAATGCTAAAAGATGCAAAAAGATCCGATGCATCCAAGGCGTTAAAGAGTCTGGTGAGTGATTCACGTATGTATCTTCTTTACAAAACTATGAAACAAAAAGCAGAATCCGAAGAAAAAGACGATCTTGTTCATCCCAAATTGGTAAAATTGCAAGATATTGTCATTACTGAATTTCAACAGAATCCTGATGCTCGAATATTACTATTCGCAGAATTTCGGAATACAATTACTCTTATTTATAATGCATTAAAATTGCTTCCTCATATTTTCCCTGTTCGATTTGTGGGACAAAAGACTAAATCCACGAAAGATAAAGGTATGTCTCAAAAAACACAATTAACTACGTTAGACCAATTCAAACAAGGAAAATATAACGTGTTAGTCTCTACCAGTGTAGCAGAGGAAGGATTAGATATTGCGGAATGCGATGTGGTGATCTTTTATGATGCAGTTCCCTCTGAAATTCGATTAATTCAGCGAAAAGGAAGAACCGCACGACAAAGAGAGGGGAAAGTGATCATTATGTACTGTAAAAATTCTACGGATGAATCTAATTTTCGCAGCTCAATGTCTAAATTACGAGAAATGCAAAGGAACATCAAAATCACCAAAAGAGAAATCACATCTCCTGAAGGTGATAAAGCAGAAGAAAAATCCAAAATTGATAGGTTTCTTACTGCTTGTGAAAACGCCAGAAAAAAGACACCAGACTCAATAACTATACTTATATCAAGTTCTTTACATCCGAAATATAATTTAACCGAACTATGTTCTCAGAACAACTTAAAATGTGAAACTCAGGAGAATTTCTATGTACATTATTCTTATTTCAAACCGAGTCTTGCATATGAGAGTTTTCTAGTAGTGATCTTATTAAACCCCTCTAAAATCCAACAAGGACGGATAGATTATGATGAATTTTGGAGAGAATTAAAGCAATTATCTTGTGAATTTGAAAACATCGTAATTGCCATTGACTATTTGGAGTATATAGAATTAGTTGAGGGTAAAAAAGAACAAATGACTCAGGAAATTACTGCAATAGCCTCAGATTTTTCAAATATTTTAGTAGTAACTATTGACACAATGCAAGATTTGAATTATTTACTTATCCCTATAATAAAAAACAAATTAAATGAATAACTCATGAATGAATTCGATAAATCTTCTCAAGAGTATCTCGTATTCCGGTGCTCATCATGTGAACAATATACATATGTAAAATCCACACAAAAAAATAAAAAATGTCCTAGATGCGGAAGAAATCATAGGGTCTCTAATTTGAAAGGAGAACTTGTACACGGTCCTGCCAAAGCAATGCAATTAGTAAAGAAATTACAAAATTCGACGTATTCTATAAATACATTTACCAGTACAAAATCCCCTATCACTCTCAGTTTCCGATCTTCTACTAAATCCACCTTGCCGCCTGCGATATTTTCCAATTCACAATTCTTGAAACTATTCGAAAAAATTGTAGAATGGCAGAAAAATGAAGGGATTACCTTTCAAGTAGGATTTCCCGAGTATATGCTGGATTATATTGCGCAAGAGATAGAACCTGATATAAAAAAACGGGCTAGATTAATACAAGAATTGATACAACTGGAAC
>JAEOUK010000390.1 GCA_016839385.1 Promethearchaeota archaeon | reverse complement strand
TTCTAGATCTTATTAAACAGAGAAAATTCTTAGTTTTACAAGGTGCTCCTGGAACCGGTAAAACACGACTTGCAAAACTCATTGCAATAGAACTCAATGCGAAAACCTTTTTTACCCAATTCCATGCAGAAACAAGCTATTCGGATTTTATTTTTGGAATCACTCCTAGTGTTGATAAAGAAACCCTTCAATATACATACAAAGAGGGCGTATTTTATAAGGCGTTAAAGTACAGCCTCGCAAATCCTCAAGAGAATACAATATTAATTATTGATGAAATCAACCGAGCAAATTTAGCAAATGTTCTTGGGCCAATTTTTTACCTATTTGAATATGATATTGAGCCTAATAATATAAAAATATTAATCGGTGGTGATTTTGAGGTAGAAAAGATTCCAGAAAATTTTTACGTCATTGCTACAATGAATACTGCTGACCGGAGCCTAGCGATGGTTGATTTTGCACTACGCAGGCGTTTTGCTTGGTACACACTATATCCACATTCAATTACCGATCCTTTGGTTGGTGATCGCACGTTTTTCCAAGGGGATTTTGACGCAATGGATAGAATTTTTCAATGGTATGCGAAGCCTGAAGAGCTAGTTTTTCAGCCTGGGCATTCATACTTTATTGCTAAAGATAAAGACGAAATGAAAAAACGCCTTAGATATGAGTTATATCCATTGATTAATGAATATTTTGCTGAGGGAATTCTATTAAATGCAAAGGAGGAATTAATACATTACTTTCGTGAACGCTTAGGTGCAGAAATTGACTTATAAATCTGAAAAAACCGTCTTCTTTGATATGCCTTGTTTAACCGAGTGGTCTAACCAACTCGATGGTGAGTATTTAAGAAACCAATGGTTTAAAGGCGCAGATAAACGTTATTTTGCAGAAACCTTACAAAAATTTGTTATTTATAACAAGGAGTTATTCCAATTCCTTGATGTGAAACCTTGGATAAATGGCTCTGGAAAAAACGCTTTTATGATGTTTTCTTCAAACCAATATATTGGTGCAATTCCATTGCGATCACCAATTAACGGCCTTCAAATTGGTGATTTTATTGTTAAACCACGATTTAAGTCTGAAAACGATGATTTATTCTCATATGGAGAGTTGATTTCATTACTACAAGCAACTATTTCTCCAGAATTTGTGTATTCTATTCCCTTGAAATCTAGAAATTCAGTAAAACCACCGTTATATATTCAAGCTAGTAAAGTTCTTCAGACTCTATATAAGGCTCTATTTTCTAGCGATTGGGTACGTTTTCAAAATCGGTTAAGTTTACTGAATGAACCGAAGTCTGAAATCGCTTGGGATATATATATAGAAGATGAACACGATCCACAAAAAAAGCTTATCTTTCCCTGTCGAGAAAATATTTTAACCCAACATCACAAGGAGTTCTATGAGATTATTCATGTCTACCAATTAGCCAGAAAAGAGATTCTATCTTCTAATACACCCATCCAAATTCGGATACAACTTGACAAACAAATACCTACGATTGACAAAAAGCTAATTGGATTTAAAAGTATTGAAACACGAGCAATAAAGATACATCGATTTGATTTCCCAATTATTAAACAGCTTAAAGAGGAGGGAAATTTATTTCTTTTGAATGGTTTCCAGGAAATTACTGGGTGGAGGATTGATCTTTCTTTACTCTATGAAAGATATGTTCAATATATATTTTCTTTAGTCTGCCGAGAACTAAATATTACACAAATCAACAATCACAAAATTTCTCGTTCAGGGTTCAATCTTCCAGAGTGGAGTTTAAATTATCTGGAACCTGATACTATCTTAGTAAGAAATGATTTTACAATCATAGTTGATGCTAAGTATAAATCTCATTATTTCAATATGAATCAAAATTCAGATTTTTTACACGAAGAACATCGTAAAGATTTACACCAGATCTTTGCTTATGGTTCATTTGTCCAAAGCCAGAAAAATTGTTTTGTACTTTGTTATCCTTTTTCGACTTTTTCTTACAAAAGTATGAATTATTATTCGCGTCTTCTTCAAAGCGATAATAAATTACTCTTGGTCGGACTACCAATGGATGTTACTAAAATACATCAAATCAAACAAAGCCTAATTGAATTAATTGGTGGTTTACAACATCAAGCATTGAACTGATTTCGTATTTTTAGCGAAGAACCTAGATTGAACCTATTATTCATGGAGGGGTTTTAGCTTAGCACTCGGTTTGTTTTTCTTTCCCCCTACCCCCCGGGACGGCACGCCAACCACTCCTCCCTCAATATAGCGTACCAGTACTCACTCGACCAGCGTCCCTTGAACCACAGGTTCTCGACAAAATGCGCCTCGCGGCGCGCAAATATGCGATAATACCATCATCCCCCCACAACGGCAGGTGCGTTATGAAAAATCCATCCCTCCGCAAGCTGTCGGCACTGCTGCTCTGCCTGGCGCTGGCCGGCTGCAACTTCAGCAATCTGCTCGACCAAAAGCAGGAAAACATCCCCACAGTCGAATCCAGTTGGGGAGAGAAAATCTACATC
>JAEOUK010000389.1 GCA_016839385.1 Promethearchaeota archaeon | reverse complement strand
TATAATAAATTTATTGCGATATACGAGATTGCAAAGAATGATAGGTATTTTTTATTTGAACTATCAACCAACATTATTGCAGCTGGTATAATTGCTACTAATGCCAATACATAGTCATAGGTCCAGCCGAACGACATGGTGAATAAAGAAACGAGTAACAATACTGGCATTTCACGTAACCAATTCCAGTTTTTATGATTCCTGAGCCAATAGAATAGAAACCAGGTAAACCCAAAGAATGGTGGGATAAATTGTAGCCAGGTATTTTCCCAACCGAGGATTAATCTCAGGTAGCTGCCGATTGTGGGCGTTATCCAGGCTGTCGGCGAGTAGTTTTGAATAATCTTCAAATAATTACTGATTATTTCTGGTTGAAAACCCATAATAATCGCTGATGTAAGCGCCAGTGTCAATGCGAAGCTGGCCAAAGCTTTCCAACGTCTTTCATGAATCACCCAAAACAGGAATGCGAACCAGAAAAGATAAAATAACTGTGGCTTAACGCTTACAAGTGCCGCAAATACGCCAGCCAGCCAGTCGCTTTTACCATTTTTCACTTGATAAAGGAACCCAACTATACCAAGAATAGCGAGGGTTGTTACCTGTACCGGCCGTAAGACAAGGAGGGTGGGACCAAAAAGGAATGCCATCAGGATTGGAACCCATCGTTTGTCTTCTGGACCTGCATAGATCCGCCATAGTAAGTCAGCGCTTATTATTAATATTATGATATTCAATATCAACCAGATAAGACGGCTGATTGGATAATCGATCAATGCAAATGGTAAAAAGATTGAAAGTGCCCAGGGTGGGTTGTAGGCGATAGATACGTATAACGGATCTTCCTCCAAACCAGAGACTGAATTTTTAATTTGATTAATTCTAACTGGGTTATACGGATTCTCGCCTTGGAGTGTGAGCATGCCAGAGGCCCAAAATTGGGAGAAATCCTGGCTGCTAATTAATGATGGTCGATTGAGGATGGAATTGTTTAGTGACCATAAAATGATCAATCTGATGATCAGTGTTAGCCATAATATTGTTCGATATCTTGGGTGTCTGCGGATTTTTGCAAGCATGGTTTGATCGGATATTATTTCCCTAGTGTCTTCCTGGTAAATACATAAAGGTGCTCAATTCCCCATAATATTCTCTGGTACTTTTCCCCAAAAGGTCTATCGATGATTGACCTATTTCTATCATCCTCAAGAAACAATGGATACGAGGTCAGGGTAAACCTATCGATTTCATCACTATCAAAAAAACCTTCGATAAATAAATCATAGCTTACAATTATGTCCGGTTTGGCAGCGATTATATACTTTAGCGGTATTCCTCCTAATCCTCTTTTTGGATTAATATCCTTATGATATTTTAAAGCATTAGGGGTCGCTAAACCTGCAGCGTCTAGTATATGGCCATCAAATCCGAACCCCAGCCCGCCAATCTCAGAGGTCATTAGCCTGGCATCCGGGTACCTGGAATACAATTCTTCCCCAATTGTGATGTATTGCCTGGCGCGGGCACCTTCAGAAAATCCTGTGAAATAAGCAGGATTATTAAGACTGGCAAATCCATTTTGAACAATAACCCCCACCGATACGATCACCAGAGGAATAAGAATGATCTGCTGGAATACTATTTCTTTTTTTGTTTCTGTTGTGATAAATACAAATCCAAGCACGATGAGCAATGGGACTAAATACAATGGGTCGTACCAAAAAAAAACATAAACTCCCCGGACAATATATAAAGTAAATATCAAGGTTCCCCATAAAAAAAATACCCAGGTAATGATGGTATTAATTCTATTCGTTGAATATTTTTGTTTCAAAGATTTTAGCAAGAAAAGCGCAATAAAAAACAAGGGGATAAACAGTGAATAAAATAAATATATGGACGAGAATCCATCGAAAAATGGGAACATAAAAAATGTATCGCGAATGCGTAAGAGGATGATCACCGCAGCATCGACAATTGACAATTGGTATATGATTGATTTAGCGGTCACTGACTGGGGAATTATTGTTCCATAAAAATACAAGTCAAAGAATATAAAGGGCAATAAACCCACCAATAAGTAAAAGCAGATCGTTGGAATTCTTTGACGTTGTTTGTAGCATGCATAGGCAAAAGTCAAAACAGCTGGGATTAGGAATTCCGGACGAAAGAAAATTGACATTCCAACAAAAATAAAAGCGTACATTTTGCCTTTTATAAGCAGTAAAACTCCAATACCGATTACTGCGAGTGCTGTAACTGTCTCCATAAGGGCTAAGCTAGATGGTAAACAGATAACTACATAAAATAACATAAAAGTTATCCATTGCAATAATGATAATTTCTTAGCAACTATCATCTCCAAAATGGTTAGGTAAATCAAAGCACCTGAGATTATCATCAATGCGTTAAGAATAGTTACTAATAAATTCAGATCAAGTGATATATTTACCAGCTTAGAAATTAATAACATGGATGTAAGTAGAATTATCCATCCTGTTGAAGTACTAACTTTCATTGGTTCCCCCAGATTAAAATATGGGGTTTCAGAATCTACAAAGTTTTTTGTTACGCGAAAGTGTATATACGCGTCATCGATTGCATACTCTCGTAAAGCCATTTGGATGAATATGATGACGAACCCCAGGAAAAGTAAAAAAAAGAAGACATAATTAAAAATTAGCCTATCCACTAATGTTTGACTTTTGATTTTTCTTAGTGATGAAAAATTATTCATATAAAATCTGATGAGTGAAAAATTTTCTGTGATATTGGTAAGGAATAAGAATTCCTAGTTTTGATTAAAAAGAAATATATTTTCAAGTAGACCAGTTAGCCTAAATATTTTATTCCTTAGTAGATATGATTTGTGTTTAGTGAATCTGGGTTCTCCACAATTGAAATTATTAAATTGTTGGATATTTTCCTAACAATTATATATCCTCTATTAATAAAATTCTCGCTTTTAGAGGGAAAAGTCTTCAATATGGGTTTCAAATTTGTAGTTGTGTGAGACAAACTGCAACAACTCTTGAAATTCAAGAAAAGTCTTAAAAGAATCCTTTTCTGTGCCAGTTGTCCATGGAATACTATCATTTTTTACTATAACAATATATTTTGGTTTATTTGTTTGTAATTCCTTTACCAAATTTTCACGATGCAAAGATGAACTTAAGGCACCATGCAATATATAATTATCAATAAATTGTCAGCCGGGACTCCGATTTGCAAGGAAATATATAGTCGGTTCAAACCCCCAAATATATATCTTATCAGTTGGATGTGTATTCAAATTAAGAAAAGAAGCCACCTCTATATCAGCGTTAACGTTAACATCACCTTTTTGATAGTTGATGTATTGTGAGTTTAGTCCATGAATATCTATACCATGATTTCCTGGGGACCTTATATTGTTACTGTTTGAAAATATCCATGGAATGATATAAATTGCTAATGTCGATGTAACTATTATACCAAGGGTGTAAAACCATCTTGTTTTATTCAGATATTTTTTATTAGCCAAATAAGCGAGGATGAACAATACCAGGATTACACTTGGCGCGATTAATGGAAGGCTGTGGTAAAAATAATATTTGATTTGGGAATCAAAATGAATGAATGCAGCTAACCACCAGAAGATAATCAGCAATCCATATTTATTACTTTTTGAGTGAAAAAATTTTATTAACACTATCTTTGCACTTTTAATCTATGCTGGCATATATGGTGATTAATTCAATCTGAACAACCCAGATATGGTGGCAGAAATCCCTAAAAAGGCGATTCTGCAAACATAGTGTTGTTAAGTTTTACCCTTATTTTACAAATCATTCTTACGATTATGAACTTATCCGCTTATATAATGTGAAATCCTCGATTTGATTATCTAATGTATATTCTTTCAACACTTTATTATGCAGTTCAATGTAATCAAGGAAAGAATCAAAAGAATCCATATCTGTCCCAGTCACCCAGGGAATGCTGTCATTTTTTGTGATGATAATAAAAATTGGCTTATTTTTTTTTAAATCATTAATCAAATCTTCACGATATTCAGATGTCGCAAAATCTCCATAAAGGATGAAATTATATATAAATTTAGATGCTGGATTTCTTTCGCCAAGGAAATAAATGGTCGGTTCAAAACCCCAGATAAAGATTGTGTCAGTTTTATCTGTATGTGATTTGAGATATGATGCAACCTCCAAATCTGCCTTAACTGAATAATCCCCATTCTTATAATTATTGTATTGAATATTCAATTTGTGAATGTTGATTTCATGATTCAATATTCCAAGAACATTTGCCTTGTTTGTATTAATCCATGGAATTAATAAAACAACAAATATTGAAATGGTAATAGTACTAATAAGGAAAATCCTTTTAGTTTCTTTTTCAAAATTTTTCATACTTGCTTGATTGATGATAATTAATATCAAAATAACCCCTGGTGCGATCAATGGTAAGCTATGATAGAAGTAGAATTTGTTTTGAGACATTAAATGGATGAATGCAGCAAGCCACCATAATATAACCAGAAAGCTATATCTACTATTTTGTTTACGTTGATAGAAAGTCAGGAAAATTAATGAAATTATTGAGATTAGAATTTGTGGATTGACTAACAAGTAAACAAACAAGATTGTAATATGTGTACCATAATTGCCCAGTCTGAAATTGTAGGATGGAATATATCCTATCTGCGACAACAAAAAATCATCTAAAGCTCCTTCGATGCATAGCTGTCCTATAAAAATAGCTATCGGCACCAAAAACCCCGTAAATAGATAAAATAAATTCAATAATTTTTGATTATTTTCTCCAAGTATTTGGTGGATTATTAAGAATATTAGAATTATTCCAATCGGGTATTTAAACAATACTGCAATACCAATAAAAAATCCACAACCCAATATTTGTGTATATTTTCCTGATTCCATGTACTTTATATAT
>JAEOUK010000388.1 GCA_016839385.1 Promethearchaeota archaeon | reverse complement strand
CAATTTACTAAGAAACTGTCGCCTCTCCCCATCATTCGTTTTGCGTTCCAAAACAGTCATCCCTCTGCATTTTATAGTTTGTAGTCCTTTTAACAGAAAATTATTGAGTTGGGTGAACATACTCGGATAAAGGGATTTGCCAAGATTCTGTACAACTTCTTAATCAGCAGGGTATATTGGGATACGTAACACAAATCCAGAACCGTTAAAGATGATTCCTTTATTTTTTTGCCTGTATGGGCTGCATTTTTTCCTTTTATGAGCATAATCCGGGCCCTCTTTTGCAGTGGTTTGCCATTTTTCGTTTAATGGAAAGTTTCTGGATTCTACATGGACAATTGCATATATTAATTTCGTTTTTTTTTACCATACTGACTAGCTAATAACTATGACTTATGTCATATAAAAGGAAGATATTTATTGGTATTAGTAAAAGTAAATTTATCCATTGATGTCAATGTGTTGTGCTCGCCAGACATAATTTTTATTAAGTTCTATTGTGAAGAATTTTGTTCATAGGTCTATTTCTAAATAGAAAAAATGACGTGCTTTGTACTACATCACACCATTTTAACATTAGATTAAAGTCTCAATACTATATCTGGAGGTACTTAGGAAGATCAAAAAGTTGACAATCCTTGCAAGAACAACTATTCAAAATCATTGATAATTTATTCTAACATACATTATCTAGTCTATATTGCTCAACCTCGCTACATTACCTTCCTCATTTGTATTTTCCTTTTTTAGATCAATCATTAAATTAGCTTTCACTTTGTTGCAAACGGTAATATAATGCCAACTCTCTGCACCATTATTTAAATCTTGTTTCCAATCGAATTATAAAATCTATCTCTTTCATCTTAAAAACCAAATGATTATCGATAAAGACAGATTAACTGAATTACTAAATTACCAAGATGCAAGAGTAAGAAACGCAAGTGTTCATGCGTTAGAAAAATATTTCTTTGATTCCCATGGAATTATAGAATATCTTCTCCAATCAATAAAACTATATCCTGCTGATTGTTTATCACTTGTTGCAGGCATTAAGTTTTTCACACCTACTAAAAATGATGTGCGAGAAATCGTCAGTATAATCAATGCAACAGATAAACATCAGAATGAGAATTCCACTAATATTTACTTCCATTTGACTCGAAGCTTATCAGCATTCCCGTTTGATGCTCTAGCTGGAAATCGAAACATTTTTTTATTTACTAAAGAGCTATCGAATATATATGAGATAGCACAAAACAGAGAAGAATTTAAACAGCAGGACCCCAATTACCTTTGGAATGAGTTAGTTGAACTTTGTAATCGTTGTCAGAAAAAACGAATTGAAGGAGAAGATTTCCAGTATGGGCAGCTACTAATAGAAGGACTTTCGAAACATAGAGATAAAATTAAGGGCAAAATAATAATGCTCCTTAGCCAAGAAAAGCCAGACAATTATCATTTAAATGAATACATGGTAGGTCTGGCAGGAAGACTGAAATTAAAACCAACAGTACCTTTTCTTTTTAGGATATTAAGGGAGTCTGAGTTTATTCATACTGTTCATAGTCTATGCATCAGAGCACTAGGCAATATTGGCACACAAGAGGTTGTCGAGGGGATTGCAAATCTTTATTCCTCAAACCAGAAGTTAAGAACTGCGTTTGCTGATATTCTAAAATATATTCCTTATGATTATTCTGAGGATTTGGCTCTCCTGCTCATAAAGAAAGAACAAGAGGTATCAGTCAAAACATTTCTTGCCTGTGCTCTGTGCGACATTTTTTCTCTTAAAGGCGCTGATATTATCAAAGATATGATTAAGACGAGAAGATATGATTCAAAGATAGCAACCTTAGTAGATGATCTCATTCCCGTATATGTATATCATAAAGAATCTTTTGATGACCTTATGTCTTTGGAAGCTAATGCAAAAAGTTATGAAATAGAACAACAGGAAAATGATCCATTATTTCAGATGGGGCAACATTTGAAGGAATATCTTGATTTTCAAAAACCCATTGAGAAAGAAACACAAGAAAGCAAATTTTCAAGCAATAAGAAGGTTGAAAATGTAATTTCTTTAAAGCAAGCAAGGAATAAGAGGAAAAGAGAGCGTAAGAAGAAGAAATAGTTTTGAGGTGTTAGAGATCTAAACTAAAAGTAACAGCTCATATTGCTTATAATTTTTTCCCTCGCCTCATGATGAAGCTTGATGTATGCTACTTGGAAACATCCATTTTTTATTTACCCCTAACGAAAGGAGGATTACCATGAAAGTATCTCAAGCTACAAAGTATTGTCTCGATTACCATTCCCAAAATTCCAAAAAAAAACACAGTAGTTAACTACCAGGTATTTCTCACAAGGTTTAATAAACAATTTGGTGAACGTGAACTACACACCATTACTTCAGAAGAAATCCTCACCTTTTTGACTCGACTTGGTGAAAACACCAACCAAACAACCAAGCGACATCGCTATTCCCTCCTCAATGCTTTTTTTAATTTAATCAAAAACACCATAGATAATAAGATGGTAAATCCTTGTGACACAATGATGTTAAGAAAAATATTCAGACACAGCAAGGGGGTTCAATGGACGATTTATGAAAAAGAACTGATTGATGAGATGAT
>JAEOUK010000387.1 GCA_016839385.1 Promethearchaeota archaeon | reverse complement strand
CAAATCTTCTTTCCCCATGAATGACATCAATTGCTGCACCTAGTAAATTCTTATTTTCTAGAGCATAAATCAGTGCATCCTCACTAATAATTTCACCTCTAGATGTATTAATTAAAAATCCATTTTGCATTAACGATAACAATTCATTTCCGATTAATCCTCTATTATTTTCATTAAGTGGAATGTGGATAGAAATAATATTTGCCCATTGAAAAAGATCTAATATGTTTTTTGTTCTACTTACACCCTCAAAATCTTTGTTATGATCTATATCAAATGCTTTTACCTGCATCCCAAATGCTTCACCATATTTAGCAACTTTTGAACCAATTCTTCCAAAACCAAGAATGCCTAATTTTTTGTTATAAAGGTCAATTCCACGGAAATTCTCACGTTCCCAACGATAATCCTTTACAGATTGATATGCAAATGGAATTTTTCTTGTCAACGATAAAAGTAAACCCCAAGTTAATTCTGCGGTGGCAGGTATAGTCCGCAAGAAATCAATCTCACCCCTCAATGATAAAACAGTCACCCCATAATTCTTGGCAAGTTCAAGGTCTATATGATCCAACCCAGTTGTGGCAGTCACAATACATTTTAGTTTTTTTGCTAATTTAAATACTTCTTCATCAACTTGAAAACCCAAACGCACAATTAGGATGTCATACTCTGAAATACATTCTAATAATCCTGTTCGATTTAGTTGAAGATTATCTACCTCACCTATAGATCTAAGTAAATTGAAAGCATGCTCACTATAATTTGTTGACTCTGCATTAAGAATTCTTAAATTTAATTTAGTCATTATCTATTTTCAGAAACCATTAATTCAGCTAATTTGAAATCGATCTCACTATCGATATTAACTGAACGATTTTCAGGCATAATATATGGACAAATTTTTTTCCCCCAAATAGAATTTTCTTTCATTATCACATCTCTCTTACTTAAATATAACGAACCGTTTCGCATATAAGCAGGAGGTGAATAATCTTGTCGACGAGTTCCTTCTTTTTCCTCAAAACAGAAGGGAATGAGTCTATTATTTTCAATCCTCTTCATTAAAATTGGGTGGACAGAAAAAACTTGTACTACACTAATTACAGAATCACATCCTCCCCCTAAACCTAGTCGAATTATATTAATAATGTCCTCACTCTACCTGAAAGGAGCCGTTGGTTGTAACAGTAGAACCCAATCAATCGTTATCATATCTTGAGTTTCAATGAATTCAACCGCATGTTTAATAACTGGAATCATTGGTACTGAATCATTGCTTAATTCGCCTGGGCGAAGAAATGGTACTTCTGCACCATGTGATTTAGCTACTGAAGCTATTTCTTCATCATCCGTACTCACAATTATCTTATGAAATAATTCTTTCGCTTCCAAAGCTGTTTGGATCGAATGTGCGATAAGAGGTTTATTATTTAGAATTCTAATATTCTTATGTGGCACACCTTTAGAACCACCACGAGCAGGTATTAAAGCTAGTATTTTTTCTTCCATTTTATTAATACATCAATTTCTTTGAAGTCTGTAATGGGATTTCAGCTAACAAGGTTGCAATTCTTTCACCAGCAAATCCGTCTCCATAAATAAATGATCTTTCTATGGAGTTTATATCTAACATTAAGTTAATTGCATATTTAATTTCTTCCCTCTTATAATCAACATCAATGACATTTGGTCCTCGTTCTCTTCCACTTTCTCTTGAACCAATATTAACCGCTGGTACACCTAAAAATGAACATTCTCGAATCGCAACACTTGAATTACCAATAATTCCCCTACTTTGCATTAGAATTCTAAGAAAATCTTCTGGAGGAATTTCTTTGAAAAAATGAATATTTTTAGGTTTGTAAATTTCCCTAAACGATCGAATTCCTTTAGATGTACCATCTGAACCAGCATCTACATTTGGCCAAAACCACAAAGTTGGTAATCCTAAATCGGTTATTGCATGGAGGGTTTCAGTTACTTGATTTCTCGCTTCAGTGTGTTCATTTGTAACTGGATGTTGCATTACAACCAAATATCCATTACCTAAGTCAACTTTTTCTCCAACACCACCATACTTTTCAAAAGGATCAATTTTTGTAAAAGGTTTTTCTTTTACAATTCGAGCAATATCAATTGATGGACAACCTGTTTTAAAAACCATCAAAGGATTTTCACCCATACGAATTATTCTTTCTTTTGATAATTCACTTGAGACAAAATGATAATCAGCTAATTTTGTTATCGCATGTCGTACCTTTTCATCGATATTTCCAGTTATTTCTCCTCCTTGAATATGTGCAAGTGGTATATTCATGTAAGTTGCCGCTATAGCTGTTGCAATTGTTTCATACCTATCTGCAATAGTGACAACAATATCAGGTTTAAGGTTATCAAATACTGTTGACAATTCTATTAATCCAATACCTGTGGTTTTTGCTGAAGTGACTGGATTTTCACCTTCAACTACCATAAAAACTTGAGCATCTACATGAAAACCATCCTCAACAATGTATCGTACCACTTTCCCATACCTATCAAGCAATGCTGATGCTGCGACAACTAGTTGTAATTCCAAATCTGGATGGTTTTTTATTGCTTGCAGTGCAGTTCTAATTCTTGAATAGCTCGGTCTAGCCGTAATAACAACACAAATTTTTCTTTTATTTTTCATCTACTAATCTTCCAAATCATCAATAAATAAAAATTCACCAATAGAAATGTCTCTTTTAGTTCTTTTTCCAAGGACCGAGAAAATATTTTCTGCCAGAATTCCTAAACCAGGTTTTTTTGCTGTGAGATGATCCAAAGTGATTATATCTCCTTTGATGATATTCTTTTTTAATACTAGTCCTTTTCCAAACATCTTTTTCATATTAACCATCTCATTAGATAAAGATTCTTTGGAAATGGGATTTTTTACTGCGGTTTCAATATACCTAACCCCTTCTACTAATTGCATTAATTCATTAGTAGTCAAAGAAGAAGGAACATCTGGGCCAAACATTTCCCTGCTAAATGTTACATGTACTTCCAATAATTTTGCTCCTAAACTCACGGCAGCTAATCCAGCAAAAATCTTACCCGAATGATCAGACAAACCAACAGGAACTTGATATCGATTCTGAAATTCATTAATCATATTTAAACCTATTTCTTCAGGTTTTGTTGGATATTTTGAAGTACATTGAAAAATCGCCAATGGTATTTGTTCATCTTTTATTTCTTTTACTATCTTATCTAATTCCACTAAGGAACTCATACCACTTGATAAAAGAATTGGTTTATTTGTGGCAAAGATCGCATTTTTAACCAACGGGTTATTTACCTCACCAGAAGCAATTTTCCAGGCGGGGACATTCACTCTATTTAAAAGAGAAACAGCTTCCTCAGAAAAAGGCGAACTTAAAAATATCAAACCACGATCTTGTGCATGTTTTGCTAGCCCTTTCCATTGATCT
>JAEOUK010000386.1 GCA_016839385.1 Promethearchaeota archaeon | reverse complement strand
GAAATATAAAAAGAAAAATAAACCAGTAGTGGTAGTAGAACAACCGCAACCCGTACAACCTCCGCAAGTATATGTCATAAAAGAACGCGACGAACAACATGCAGAAGCCCAACCGGAACCAGAATCCAAAGAACCAGAACCAGAATATTGCCATAATTGTGGGTCAAGTTTTAGTATGAAAATGTTCGAAATGCTTCATTCAAAAGGATTTGCGTTCTGTGAACAGTGTGGAGCAAAATATGCGGCCGAATAGATAAATTGACTTTATTTTATTTTTCTATTATAAAAAATTGATCATCAGTACATGTTTTTACATCATTATTGGTCAATTTTCTATATTTTTCAACATCATTCATGTATTTTTCCTCAAAATGAGGAACTATCTCAAAATTTACTAAATTTAATCCCGTTAAATCTTCATTGAGACCTGGATGAATAATTTTCCCTCTGACATCATGAATAGGAACTCTTTTTCCTTTATTATTTGTTACTTCCATTGTTGTGATTGCTATAGTCGGGGTTAAAACCATTGCGCCTGCACTGTATCCCGCTAAAATTACATCATCTTTTTCTATGAATTTTCTAATTTCTAAATCCAAACCTGTTCTACGCAAGTGAAAAAGTAACTTAAAGGGGTCTCCCCCAGTTATTACTAATATATTGGAATGTCGAATTTTATCCACTTCCAATGCAAGTGCTTCTTTCTCTTGAGGTAAAATACTGTTGTTCACCATTGTGAAACTTGCATTATTTCTATTGCAAAAATCCTTCCACTCATCATAATATTTTTTATATTTCGGATTGTTCACCTCTCCTCCAGAAGGCATAAGAAGGAATCTTTTTTTGGAAATCTCCTCAGGAAATATAGCCTGTAAAACTTGATCCAAATTTTTGTTATTTCCTACATCTGAGAACAGAATGATTCGTTTCATGATATTCACACAATAGATATGTGTTAATTAAACAGCAATTTAATTTTAATCAGCTTATCTTGGTTTTGGATTAGACATAAATATGATACCAAGAAATGATAATGCAAAGATTTTGATCAAAACTTTTCTAAGTGAACGAAATGGGATTATGGACAGATTTACTAATACTTCAAACAATCATTGGATATTGTTTTGTAGTTGCAAATGATTGTATCGGAATATATAATATACGAGATCTCAATAATATGAAAGGAGATTTAGTATTTGTTAGAGCACATAAAATAATAGGGTGGGTTGAAACAACTTTCTTCTACGTTATTGCTATCCAGTGTGTGATTATGGCATTCCAGATGTGGATGCCAAGTTATCTTGACCTAACAGATACCCCTGCGTGGCATGTTATGATAGGAGGTATCGCAGGCGGAGTTCTATTTACGTTTAAATTCATTATAGCTAGATTCTTTAAAGACACTATTTACAAAATTGGTTGGTTGATTGGTCCGATTGGATTCATAGGATGGAGTCTTGCACATTTTACTAGTTTAGTAAATTATTATTTTCATGTAGTTCACCTTCCGGGATATACAATCACTCCAATAATACCTCAGTCTTTTATTTTTGCAGTAATTCTTCCTATTCCTGTTGGTTTTGCTATCTTTTTTGGAGTTTTAGCGAAAAGAGGAAAAATTCTTGGAGAGAGCAAGTGGTCAGTTCATCAAATAGCGTTCATCCTTCACGGAATTACATTTGGTTATGAAGGTGCTGCTAAAGAATTGCTCGGTACACCAGCTTTGTTTAAGTACGTCATTCCCAAAAGTTATAAATTTCTGGAGAAAATGATGGAGGATGTTCTTGGATTTAATCTTGAAGAGCTTCAAAAAATGAACGTCAACCAAGCACTTGATGTCTTTATGAAAAAGTCTGCAGAAATTGGGATGGCTGAGAAGATAAAAATCAAATGGTTGTCCGATAAAGAGTTCACTGTTGAATCTATTAACTGTTCTACAGCTAAAGTAAGAAGTGTAATGAAACCAGATGAATTGGAAAATGCTATTTGTCCGTGGGCTATAATGGCTGCTGCAATTGTTAATAATAGTATAAATAAAGACCTTGAAATTGCTGCATCGGAATTCAATGAGATCGGCGCAATTACTAAGCTTACCATTAAAGAATAATAAACATAATTAATATGAGAATTTTCTCTTGTAATTAGTTAAGAATTCATATATTCCATCCTTTAATTCAATGTTCTGGGCTAAATTAATTTTAAACGACATAAGTGAATCTTTATTTTCAAATAGTAAGGGGCAAGTAGAATAGTTAAAAACCGAAAAAATTATATAAGGTTCATCTTGATGAAGTAAACACACATTTTTTGTGCCCATGATCAAAATTCCAATAGATTTTTCTTTATAGACAGAATTTAGAATATTTTCTACTGAAGCTTGAGTTGTAACGAGATCAGCTGACATATTTCGAAACTGAGGAATACCTAAAGTGTCGTGAATAATATTGTTTTCTCCTGATTTGTCAAAAATTAGTATCGGATTGGGAAATGGAGTTAAGAAATGTTGAATATTTTTTAGAATTTTCTTCCATTTAGTTTGTTCTTCTTTTTTTGTAATATCTGAGTCTGACATTTCATTCTTCGATTCATACACAATCGATAATTTTTCGTAGTTTTTTATTTCTATATTTCTTCCTCTATCAGTAAGAATTAGAATTAATTCCAATTTATCTTTTAGTTTGTTTTCTAGTGCCCGAATCAGTGATTTAATTAGTACCATAGTTTGAAAACCAAATAGATCCCTATCCAGATATTTTTTTGACTTAATATACAAAACTTCACCAGTTTCATTATCTAAATACATTACACATTCGATAGATTCTTCACTTTCGAATTGAGGAGTAACTTCTAAATAATTGAAATAACCATAGGAGGTTAAAATGTCCTCCAGTTCGATTTTAAAGGCTTGAAATGGTGCAATGTCTCCTGAAAAAGTGGTAATTAATTCATAATATCTTTGTCGGAAGCTTTCAAGTACTACAGGGAGTAATAAACGGATTACTTTCTCGAATTCTGGATCTTGAGTAAGAATTACTACAACAAGATTTTCTGTTCGCTCGAAAATATAGGTAGTTTTATTCAACGTAATCTCTTTAAGTTCCTCTCCTTGTTGATTTCCAGCAAACATGTTGAGAGCAGTAAGAAATCCAGATATCAAAGTCGGATCGGCTTTTGCAGGATCTGTTGTCCAACTGAAATATGTAGCTCCAGAAGGATTCATTATCAAAATCCGGTCAATCATAGTATAGACAATCGTTAAATTAATTCAAAAATGTTGGCAGAGACAATATCTCAAACTAGTGATATTAATATTTAGATTCCTTTTAGGAGCGATAATATTCGAGTATCTTAGAATAGAAAAGTTTCTAATTTTCCTTCTAACGAAATAGCATTATAGCATATAAATTGCTGTTAAATACAAAAAGAAATCTTTGATTAGTGAAAATAATGCCGTTCTTTGAGCTTAATGGAATTGGGTTCGATTGTGGACTGGATAAGGATCAATGTGCTGCTTATCCAGATAGATGTATGGAGTGCATTCAAGCTAGACTCAATGAATTGAATTTTGAGACAGATAAGATTGAATTCGAGGAAATTGACACTCCTAGACGCCGACTAGAGCACAATATGGATGTAATCTGGAAAAAATTTCTGGATGTATTGAACATTCGTAGAATATTGATTATGGAAAAATCTTCAGGGTTAACAATGATTGATTACCCAATTATGGATACAGATGTTGACCCATCTTTACTTAGTGGATTTATTCATGCTAATGTCGCATTTTCGGAAAGTGATCAAGTTAGAGCAAAAGACGAATATTGGGAGGAATCTAAATCCTGGACTTTTAATGAGTTCCAATATAGACATTTTAATTTATTAATGAGGACTGGAAACAATACACGAGTGTGTCTCATATTAAATAAAGCAGCATCAAAACAGCTAAAAGCTACTCTTAATAAATTCCAGTTCCAGTTTGAAACCTTTCATTCCACATTGATTGATGACTTTAGGGAAAAGGGAGTTGTAAATAGAGAAAATAATCCTGCAATCGATTTCCTTGTTGAGAGTTTTGAAATTCATTTAGTTCTTCCTCTTATAATTTCACATACAATTCCACCTATCGTAAATCTAACAGAAATTCAGACAACTATACTTAATATTGCACGAGATATGCTTGGTGTAAAAAAATATTTCTTTGTGTACAATTTACTGGAAAATGTAAAAAAAAGTTTGAAATTCAAACCTATTTTCATACTCTATGAGATGTACAAGCTTCTTGAAGAAAAAATTTTCATTCCTACGTCATTAGAGGAAATACAGCAAAATTTAGAGCAATTTGAAGAAGAAAAAAACCGAAG
>JAEOUK010000385.1 GCA_016839385.1 Promethearchaeota archaeon | reverse complement strand
TTACATGAAGTAGATTTTACTGAAGAAGTTGCGACGGGATATAACTACAAAAATATCATTCCTATTCTTCCAGACACAGGAAGTGTTGTAGGAAGCTATCATCCATGGTTTCAACTGCAAGATAAAGCTAAGCAAATCCTAATTGGAGCAGGATATCTAGAAACTATTAATTTCAAATTGACTTCTCGAGAAAATTATTCAGCGTTAAAAATACCATTTGATGAGAAAAATAATATCATTCTAGATAATCCAGTTACGAAAGACTACAATACAACACGTTCATTGCTTATGCCTGTTCTTATGAAATTACTACAATTTAACCGCTCGGAAGAAAAACCCATCAAAATATTCGAAGTGGGAGATATTATTGAATATGATAAATCAGCAGAAACCGGGGCTATTCAGAAATTACATGCGTGTGCATTAACCCATCATGCTTCCGCCGAATTTACAGAAATACGGAGTGTGTTGGATTTCCTTGTTCAAACCTTAGGAGAATGGGATTCCCTTGAAGTGAAACCTGTAACTAATCCCACATTCATACCTGGAAGAACGGGAGAAATTTGGTTTAAAGGAAAAAAAGCCGGTATTATTGGAGAACTGCATCCTGAAGTGTTAGAAAATTTCGGATTAAAATATCCTGTAGCAATTTTCGAATTGGATCTTTCTAGGTTATTAACAAAAGAAGAACAAAAATTAGAGTAAATTCCTATTTTACTTTTTTTATGTATTTCGTTCAATTGCAAATGCAATAATTTGAATGATGTAACTAAGTCCACCAATAATTGCTAATCCAATTAATGAAATCTTAACAGTTAATCCATATTCTTTCTTGGTGGGTTTACGACCTGTCTGGAAAATTCTTTTAGTTTCAATCCAGAATTGTTCGAGACGTGCGATGAGTTTTGACATGTTTTTTTTCACAGTTGGTGGGGAATAAAAAAAAATTGGATCGAATGATCCAATTATGTTGTTTTTTTAGTTCATGTTATTATAATTTTATCTTTTTTTTAACGATCAATTGATGTAATCCTTGAATAGATGCAATTTCACATCTGGAGATGATTTGAGATCCAAACTTTTATTGAAATTTACTGCATAGATCTTTTTCACACCACATTCTGTTGCTTTATCCAATAATCGTTGACTCACAACACCATCAAGGATTAAAATTTCAGTATTTGTATTATTGTCAAGTGTTGTATATACTTGAGTATTTCCTACACGAAAGATTTCCTTTTGAGTTGAATCCAATCCCAATGCTTCATTTGAGGCTAGAATTGATTTCATTTGCTCTAACATTTCAGGAGTAATAGGTTCTACTGGTGTGGATTCTTTACGTGATGAAGTTTTTCGTCCCTTTTGTCCGAATTTTGGTTTTCCTGTAGAAAATTGAGTTTTTTTTCGTCTATCCGTTTTATTATATTGTCCGTTTCGAGAATTTTTATTACGCGGAGCATATTCCCGTTTGGGTTCGCTTCGATTGTTGAAATGGTTTCCATTTGTCTTAGTTTCTTTTTCTCGATTAATGAGATACTCTTGTAAAGTAACTTTATTCTTCAAATATTTGATAATTTGTTTACGGGTAAGATCTTCTACCATTTCCCCTCGCATTGCTGGTTGGGCAATATAATCGATGTCTGCAACTTGCAGCAGCTCATTTAGAATCATTTGACCTCCTCGGTCATTATCAACAAATGCAATCGTGGATTTTTTTTTAGATAGTTCAATAACCGTCTTTGGAACGCTAGTTCCTTGAGTAGCAATTGCATTTTTGAAACCCGCTTTCATGAGTGCTTTGACATCTGCAGCCCCTTCACAAATAATAATTTGCTGAGAAGTATCAATATCCTCACCAGCAGGAAGGTTTTCCGAACCATACTGGATTAACTCTCCCGTTCTTAACTTTGTTAATATGGATTCCCCTACCTCCTCTTTCAAAGGAGTGTTTTGGTCCCATTCTTGAAGAAGTTCGGTTGCCCGGTCCATGATTTGCTTTCGCTTATCTTCACGGATATCTTGAATTTCCATTAATTTCATCTGAGCGGCACATGGTCCCACTCGGTCAACTGATTCGATTGTTGCGGCAAGGATTGCGGTTTCGACTCTATCTAAACTTGAAGGAATTAAAATTTGTCCCTTACTAATACCTTTTTCGGATTTATCTTGTTGAACTTGAATACGGCCAATCCGACCGGTTTTTTGGAGCTCACGTAACTCCAGATCATTCATAAGTCCCTCAGTTTGTCCAAAAAGTGCTCCTATGATGTCAAAATCGCTCACAACGCCTTTAACAACATAATTTAAAGTAATTGTATATTTTGTAGTTGAAAATTGATCGTTTGAATTATCAGGTACTCTGTTTACCATTTGTAGTCACCTCGATCCAGCAACTTCCAAAGTCCATTGTGCTCTCTGCAGTCTACCCTTTAGATACTACTATTCAAACTCTGTATTGTATCTCCAAGATTCATGATATCTTGCTCTGGGTTTAGTACCCGTCATTATTGTTTAGTAACTATGAGGTAAGTGCTGGACGAATTGTTATTAGCTTATCTACTAATGATTCCTTAGGTAACGAATTCGTCTGTAATAGGCTATTATATTTTTAACCGTAATATTCGTTATTTTGATGAAATCGTAATAGTTTCTGGCTAGATTGCAGTTTTTTTTTGACTGTTCTAGCATTTTGTGGCTATGAAAAACAAACAAATCAGATCTTAAAAAATTTTCCTTTAAAAAGAATGAAAATTTATGAAATTGTATTCAGATTCATAAGTCCTTTTGTTTAATCATAAAATGCTCCTATGATGTAATACATAGAGTAATTTGGAAACTGTGGGTTTTTCTCCTGGTTTAATCACCGAGGGATTCAACTTTTTCAACTAAATGTGGCTGGAGTAATTTAATCGAAAATAAAAAGGGGACAATTAAACCCACTTCAACAAAAATTGAAATTATAAAGGGAAGACTTGGATTGATGTCAAATACTAT
>JAEOUK010000384.1 GCA_016839385.1 Promethearchaeota archaeon | reverse complement strand
TATTTTTTTATACTAATGCAGTGAACTATCTAGTATGAAGAGTGTCACAATTAATACCAAGGGAAAATACGTTGACTTCCCAAAGTATTGGATTAAATGTGTCGGAGGAGGTCATGCTGCTTTAGGTCTACGAAAAGACTATCAAGATCATTTGAAGAAAGTAAGAGATGAACTGGGTGCAGAATATATTCGATTCCACGGGCTCTTATGTGATGATATGCAAGTTGTTCGAATGCCTTTCTATCGATATATACCAGGATACATAGGTCGAGAATTTCGGAAGCGAATTTCGTACTCTTTTTATCACATCGATCAGTTATTTGACTTTATCCT
This sequence comes from Promethearchaeota archaeon, assembly GCA_016839385.1. The sequence continues at coordinate 2,932 of JAEOUK010000384.1, read as the reverse complement.
ATCCCTAGGGATGAAACCTATTGTGGAAATCGGTTTTATGCCAAAATTACTCGCTTCAGGCAAGAAAACGGTTTTCTACTATAAAGGAAATATTACTCCTCCAAAAAATTATGGAGATTGGAACCGGTTAATCCGAGCTTTAATCGAGCATTGGATTGATCGATACGGTATAGGTGAATTAGAAACGTGGTATTTCGAAGTATGGAATGAACCAGATTTATCAGTATTTTGGTCAGGTTCTCAAAATGAATACTTCAAATTATATGAAAATACCGCTAAAACTATCAAATCTGTTAACACTAAACTGAAAGTCGGAGGACCAGCAACATCTCAAAATAGATGGATACCAGAATTACGAGAATACTGTAGAAATAATAATGTACCACTAGATTTCATTTCGACGCATCATTATCCTGCCGATGTGCTTTCACGGTTTAGTGGCCCCTTTTCAGTAATCAAAATGATATTGGGATTAATAAAACGTGTAAAAAAACGCTTGAAAGAAAATCCCAACGTAAATGAGATTAACTTCTTTCATGATCCTGAATTTTCAAAAAGAGCTTTTAGCTGGGAGTATCGTGGAGAATTAACAAAACAAGCGAGAAAAGCAAGGGAGGAATCAGGAGAACTACCTTTATTCTATACGGAATGGGGTGTTATGTTCAAGTTGGATGAAATTTATGAAGTACCGTATATGATTAAAACGATAGTAGATAACCAACAATTAGTTGATATGTATTCCATGTGGACGTTTTCGGATGAATTTGAAGAAATGGGATTCAAAACAAAACCATTCAACAATGCTTTTGGGATGTTGACAATTCATGGCATTCCTAAACCTCGTTATTGGGGTTTAATTTTATTAGATCAGTTAGGATCCTTGAGACTTAATTTGTCAACCACTATCAAAGGTTCCAGATCTGTTGAATATATCCTAACAAAAAATAAGGAGCAGACTGAATTCCAACTCCTTGTTTACAACCAACATCCTCCTGACGATTCGATTAATGAGGATTTGGATTTTGTATTGGAAGGATTACCTGATATAAAATCTGCAACTGTTCAAAGAATTGATGAGCACCATGGGAATCCAATCCAAATTTGGATAGAAATGGGAGAACCAATATATTTCCATGATAGCGATGTCCAAGCAATAATTTCAAAATCCGAAGTAAATGAGCAAGATTTTGAGTTCAATCAAAAAGATGATAAAGTTATTTTTAATCTTACTATACCAGAAAATGGCGTGGTGCTTTTAAGGTTTAAGACCTATAACTTAGAAGATAGAATGAAATAAAAATGAGATATTAATCTGTAGCCCATTCCACAAATGTATTTCTTATATTTTTTTCTCATTTTTCAAGTTTGTATGTTTTTCTTTGCTCTATTAATTCTCTCATCATTTGTTGACGAACATTTTCTGTGAGTGGATACCCAAATGACCAAATAAGAAGTGCGATTGTTGAAAAAATTCCTGGAAGTGCGAAAGTTAACCAATAAAATCCTTGTATTGTGAAACCAGATTGTATTTGATTTGGTACATACCCAATCATCACTAACGCATAACCAGCAAGAGCGGATCCAATTCCAGCAGAAGCTTTAATTATGAAAGAACTCAAAGAAGCTACTGCTCCTTCGGAACGGAAGCCGTATCGATGTTCAATGTAATCCATGTTATCTGCCTGGATATTATAGGATAATAATCCTGATAAACCCGCACCCCACGTGGTAATTAATGGCATGATAATAAACGTCATTACGTTATAGGATGGTGTGAAGAATAAAATTATTGAGGAAATCAAACCAGGAAAATAGGATAATGTCTTAGCTCGCTTCTTTCCAATTCTTCTAATAATTGCTGGAGCAATTGCAGCACCTAAGAGAATTCCAGCGATATAGTTAATTACAGTGAAGATGAATAAATCAGTTCTTCTTAAAACATATTCAAAGAAGTAAGCAGTCATAGCTGTACTAATTCCTCCCCCTATTCCTGACATTAACATGTCCAGAAAGAGGATTAGAACTGGTGTTGCACCCAATATTTTGAAAATGTCTTTTAGTTTGTATTTTTGCTCCTTCATTGGTTTAATACGTTCTTTTATTCCAAGCACACCAATTATTGAAAAAATAAGAACGAATGCAGAAGCAATAATTATTACGATATGAAAGCCCTGCTGTTCAGAAGGAAATAAATCCAGGAAGAAGAAGAGCGGTCCAACAAAAATTACTGCCCCAACTATATAAGCAACTCCTTTAATATTAGACAAGGAGTTTCTATCTTTATCTCTGTCACTAATAACAGGAATTAGTGAATTCAGTGGGATATCTGCTAGGTCAAATGTGAAACTAAAGGTTAAGTAAGCAATATAAGCAATTACTATTTTTACGGTCATATTTTGCGCTAGACTGGGTCCCAACCACATTAGAGCAAAATTTATGCTTACAAGTATTGCTCCAATAACCAGATATGGTCGAAATCTACCCATCTTGGTTTTTGGAAAATGATCTATAAGGAAACCATTTATTGGATCATTAAATCCATCAAAAACCTTTGAAACTAAGAATAGAGTTGCAACTACTGCAGGATCCAAACCAGCGATATCTGTGTAAAAGATTAACAAGAAATAGTTGATTAATGACATCATTGGAATATTGGCTAAATTCACAGTAAGAAAAGACCATTTTTCTTTTCGTGGAACGATGCTATCTTGTAAATTATCAGACATTTTTACGATCTCTTGTTCTTTAATTTACTAAACACGAAAATTCATGACTTCCTTTTGATACACTTTGAACAGTACCATCTGGTAGATTTACTTCTGTGTCGACAGGAACCTCAATATTAAGATTAAAGGTATTTCCCTCTATCTTCCATGAACTTTTAATCAAACCAGCAACACTCTTATAGCTACAGTTTACAGATGTCAGAGTT
>JAEOUK010000383.1 GCA_016839385.1 Promethearchaeota archaeon | reverse complement strand
GCCCCAATAATCACCAGGGTATAGAAAACACCTATGTAATCAACCAAAAATCCTCCTAAAACAAAGGTGAAAGACATAATCAGGGAGATTATCATGCTCATGAGTGAGAGAATAGTAGCTCGAATTTTTGATATTGAATGTTTGTTTATGTAATCATTTGTAAAAATCCATCGAAAATCTCGGGATATATACATAATAACCGTAACGCTGAGGATATAGGGAGAGCGAATTAATCCCATTATCAATAATCCACACGAATGCATTACTAAGATGAAAATAAATGATCCCGTTTCATCCAATAATTTCTTAATATGATGAGATTGTGATGCTACAAAGCTTGCTAAACCATAAACTAATGGAAAGATCCATATGAAATCGGTTTGCTGAAATCCGATATTTAGGAAATATCGTTGGGAAATCAATTCATTGAAAATCCCAATTGACATATCCATCGTTAACACGAAAAAAATAGCCCATAATACATGTTTTTCCTTAAAACTGAACTTTAATCCATCCTTAATCTTATTGAAATAGTTATTTAAAGTATAGTCTTCTTCTTGTTTTTTCGGCTCTACCATTGAAATTATAATTAGTGTAGATGTCAACCATAAAGAACCCATGAGAATCCATGGTAGTCGGATGTCAATATGGAATAGAATCGGACCTAATACTCCACTGACAAGGAGAGATAGCACTCCAAGAATATTACCACGACCAGAAATTTTAATGAACTTATCTTCTTTTCCTATTTGTTTGACTGTATCGTACATTAGAGCAGATCGAGCGTTTCCTAGAAAAACATCTCCGAGGGACCAAACAAGATAAGCAATCAGAAATGCAATATAATCACTACTTAGAGCAATCATTAGCATGCTAATACCAGTGAAAAACGATCCAAAGAATACACTCCATTTCCTACTAACTAAATCACTAAATGCTCCACCAGGAATGGTTAATATAAAAAATAAGATTGCAGCACCACTCTCTAGAGAACCCATTTGAGTATAAGACAATAAATTTTCATCTATAAAATATAACTGGTAAATAGGGAGTGTAAACCACCAGCCTTGAAAAAAGATAAGTATATAATACTTCCAGATATTGTCTTTAAGTTCTCGCATTAACGAAGTCTAACAAGCAACTTGATTTAAGCCCTTTGAAATTTGAAAGAAAAAAGTGTGAAACTTATCGGTATTGATACATGAATCGTTCCATATAATACAGGAAAATTTGATTGAAGCCACCTTCGAAAAACATATCTGCCACATGAACCGCAAAATAAAACGGTAGAGTAGTACATGGTCTTGCAGCGGTATTATAAGCATTTTGGAGCAATTGCGTTTCTTCGGGATATACTTCGCTATCTAAGTTTCCTTGAAAGATTAAACAAGGGGGAGCACTAGAATCAACCATTGTATAAGGTGTAAGTAATTCTAAGGAACCAGAAATTTCTCCCACTGCTCCTTGAACCCATGGATAGAAAGGTATAATGCCTTTCACATCAAACGAAGATTCGTTTCCTCCATAAAAGGGAAAAGTCGCGAGTGTCAAAGTGATACCTGTAGTAACAGTAAGAAGCCCTCCTGCAGAACCTCCAGAAACGAATATGGAATGAAGATTAGCCCCATAACTGTTATTATTAAGTAAAAATAACATAAATATGCCTACATGACGCATGATATCGTCTATGGTGAAATTTCCCATAACATGTGCTGGGGTTAAAGCGTTCCCTGTAGGTATAGGATCAGGTGAGTAAAGTCCATATTGGACATCAAAAACTATGTATCCTTGACTCGCGAAGTAATAATTCATTTTTTGCATATCAGATAGTCCCTTATCATACCATTGAAGTGATCCCCCATGGAATCGAATTAAAGTGCTGTTTTTTCCTGGTAACTCACTTGCATTTCTCGTAGGCATATAAACATCAAAATATAAGGATATATTCTCATCTTTAGGTTCTGCACTCAGTGATCCATTGTAAAAAAGCACATCTCTTTCAACAATATAATCATTGGGATGCATTCCTAAGAAATATTTTGAAAACGAATACGGAGAACGAGTCATATACTTTTCATCTGCTGAAGGGATAGATTGCCATGAGGTACCAAAAGCAGCTGTATATCGATTGTTAGCAATTACAATTTCTGCAGGAGTCATCACGGAAGGAAGTATATGTACTGTAGATATCGCTAATCCTATGGTTAAAACTGAATAAAAATACATTTTTCTCTTCTTAGGAATTAGACGTAGAGCTAAGATAGTAACAGTTATGAAAAAAATTGCTAAATATAGAGCAACTGCACCTATGAAATATTCCCCAATACTTAGTGCACTAATCCACATAATTTTCCCTGAGAATATCGTTATGCTCGTATACACACCGAGAACCAATAAAACAAAACATAGAGTTTGCCCTATAATTGCTCCAATTTTCTGTCCCGTTGTACGTTCAAAACTTGGTTCATTTTCGTCCCTAGTTCCTTTATTAATATGCGAAGCAGCAATGCTTGAGAAAATTGTCCCTAATATCAACATACCAAAGAAACCTCCCATGTTAAGAAGCAATCCAGCCATATTATCTTTAAAAGTGGGCTCGTAAACGATTTGTATCAATATATTCCCACCCAGAATCATTAATACAGCAAAAATAGCATATATCAGATATACAACTGAAAATATTCTTAATAGATTTCGAGTTTTTTTAGATATCATTTCAATGCGGTCATAAAATAGTGCTAATATCCAATTTAGGAGAAATGTCACTAGGAGCACAAATCCTAAGACATTGGAAACATAATCATAAAATCGAAATATATAATAAAATACTCCAAACACAATGGAAACTAAATTGAAAGTTAGTGTAGTATAGACAAAGTTCCGATGCGTTGATTTCTTGATTATTGATTTTTCTTCCATGAGTCTCACCGTTTTATTGATTCATTGGTTTCATCTTCTATTTTAATCTTGTATCCTATTAAAATTGAAAAAATAAATAATAATAAAACCAACGAAAACTGTAATTAAAAGAAAAATTGGCGGATCCGACAGGATTCGAACCTGTGATACTCGGCTCCGAAGGCCGATGCCCTATTTACCTACCGAAAATGGATTTTTCGGGTTCCAGGCTAGACTACGGATCCTTAGTTTTCTTAGTAGTCGTCAATAAAGGTACTACTTTAAGGGTAGGATGTAAAATTGGTGAATCGAAATAAATCTTTCGCTCTTCCAGTATCATTATTTGGAGTTCGTAGTATTGGAATCCCGCTTTTTGGTAAACATTTTTGGCAAACTTAGGATATTTTCCACCATATTCTGTGTCAAATTCTTTCCCAATGGT
>JAEOUK010000382.1 GCA_016839385.1 Promethearchaeota archaeon | reverse complement strand
TTCTTTGGTGCGCCGTTCCGCATACACCACACACCTACAATGCAAGCTAGATTGGTTAGAAAACGACTCAGCTTTCTGGAAACCTTCGCGAAAATGGCAATCCTTTTTTGGCGGATTTTTGTGTTATTGAGAAATCGAACCCGATTTAAGGAGTTTTCGAGATCTACAGCACAGTAACTGCAGTTTACTGAGCAAGCACCAGATTTCTTTCAATCTTCTGATTTATCCATCCCTTTTTGTTATCCAAAAAAGAGCCTAAAATTTTATAAAAACTGGTCTATCTGTTTGATGAGGAGCTTTATATTAGAAGAAGTTCCTTTAAAATCGTCAACAAATAGAATATGACCTGTTCTGTCTGATAATATCATCATAGGAGTTTCGTTGACTCCAAAAGCATTCTTAACTTTATGTTCACGATCACAATAAATTGGAAATTCGAACTTTTCGCTATCAACCCAATCTCTTAGTTCATTTATATCAACGTGTTGGACGATTCCTATTAGCTCAAGATTCTCTCTGTCCTTTACTTGCTTCCAGAAATCATCTTTTATGAAACAAGTTCTGCAATCTGATGTAGAGAAAAAAACGAAAAGTTTAAATGAAGGCGTTTCAAAAATTTCTGATGAAAACAATTCTCTTCCATTCAAATCATGCACCATAAAGTCAGGTACTGCTGTTATTCTTAGTATCAAATTGGATGATGCTTGAACTTTAGCATTCAAAGACTTTTTCAACTGAAGGTTTTGAACTAGTAATGTAATATTTATCGCAAGAAGTAAAGGTATACAGAGAACTAAATATTTTGATTTCACGAGGATTTCTTTAGCCTAAAAATACCAATCTCATATTTAGGACTCGTATCAAGTGCTTCTTCTTCATTAGTATAAAGAAGAAAATAAATATTGCCCAGTTTATCAGAACACAGGAGCTTGTAGTCGGTCTTAATTCCTTGATATAATCTATTTCCTTCAACATCGTATATGTCAATCAAATATTTGCAGTTTATTCCTTTTACTACATTATTCATCTCCATTACTAATAAAATCACATCTTCAACAACTTCAATCCGAATGATTTTCGTCCATGTTTTTGATAGATTTATAAGTGCCTCTCTCACTTTCTCAAACGATTTGTATTTTGAAGAATCGAAGTTGCTGGTAGAACTTGGTTCACGAAAATATGAAGGAATAGTACCTATTTTATCAATGTAGTTGCCTTTAGTATCACGCACTACGATTGAATATTTGTCTATTTCGGCTGTATAAATCAAATCATTCGGGCCGATATCAAAGCAGAAAACTGGAAACATCCTAAGTAGCCATGTCTGTTTTGATTCTCTATCTATGATAGATTCAATATATTTTCCTTTTTGATCATATTTATCGATCCATTTCCCCTCCCCTGGTTTATTCATATCGACTTTAAATCCACCCACATATAGATTTTTTTTAGAGTCAACAACGATTAATTCATCTGGTGCCCAGTGGGTACTTGATAAAAGAAAAGATGAAACAAATCTTCCATTCTTGTCGTATTTATTAATTCTTCTTGAAGAATGATCTGCGATATAGATGTTGCCTATGTAATCCACTTCCATAGCAAGAGGATGTATATACTCTCCTGGACCTTGACCCTTTGCCCCAATTCGCTTAATGAATTTCCCAATTTTATTAAATAAGCAAACTTGACATCCTTTTGGATCTAAGAATAGTAAATTGCCGTATGAGTCAATTCTTATTTGCCATAATGATCCGAATTGCAATCCATCCGTTAGAAATTCGCTCTCAAGTTTTTTTTCAAAAACAGATTCAAAATCTAAATTTTCCTCACCACACAATGTTATTGGATAGGTCACAATTAATTGTAAAAGTACAATAAATAAACTAATCCCCTGATGCATTAAGAACCTCTATTTGTTTTAAGCTGAACGTCAGTCTTGGAAATAATTTTAATCGTCAATCAAACTGGAAAATAGTTTTTTCATTCATCCATCAGGCTTACAACCGCAATCAGGGCTGGGATATTGTGGGCAATCGCAACCAGTAATACGCATCCACCCTAGCTTCGCATCTTGAGCCTCTGCAACTGAAACAGGTGCTGAAAATATTACTATTATACTTGAAATTATACATAGTAAAACTAAGCAGCTTAAAAGCAGCTTAAAAGTAGCTTAAAAGATTTCTTTATCACAATCATTGCCTCCTTTTAATAAAATAATTTCGTGAAAAGAGGCTGTCAATATTCTAAGATGAAATGTCACTTTATGTCACTTTATGTCACTTTATGTCACTTCTTACCACATCATAAAAACATTCTTCATAAAGATCGTGATGCTTCAAGGATAAGAATTTCGTTTTTACGCTTGCGGCAAATGCCTCGCAAATTCACCTAATTCCCACCCGATATCATGCTGAGATAAGATTATCCAAATCAAAAGTTTCCAGATAAACTCCGCTCTTGAATCAAAAAAAACAATCCCGAAAGCCCTCAGAAATATTCCCGGAGGAACCGCTCGAAATAATAAAAGAACACGCGGTAAAACACCGTGTGTTGCGGCGTCAGGAAAGTCTGGGAGATTTGTGGACGATGCGGTCTCATATGAAGATCATCTTGTCTCATTCATACTTCAGGGATTTGACAGGATCCGCGGTGGCAGCCCTTATGACCTGCCAGCTTATAGCCAGGAAGGATACCAGGAGAGTCAGCAAAGCCGGGATCAGAAAAACCATCGGTCCCAGTTTTGTATGGTAAGCATAGAAATTCAAGTACTTCATCATGGCATAAGCCGCGATAGGGGCAGCGATCAAATTGGCAATAAGGATCCATTTGACAAAATCCCTG